>JACSSI010000232.1 GCA_014879345.1 Anaerolineae bacterium
AATTCATGAAAGGTAAAATCCTCATTGCCGCTATTTTTATTTTGCTGCTGGCAACATTCCTCCGGTTCCACAATCTTGATGCTCAATCTTTTTGGAATGATGAAGGTAACAGCGCCCGCCTCAGTGAACGGCCGTTTCGGCTTATTATTGAAGGGACGGCCAGTGATATTCACCCGCCGCTTTATTATTTGCTGCTGCGTGGCTGGCGCGAGTTGGTGGGGGATAGTGAGTTTGGGCTGCGGTCGCTGTCGGCGTTTGCGGGGCTGCTGGTGGTGGCAGGCACGCTGGCGTTGGGAAAGGTTTCTTTCTCACGCAGACTTGGGCTGAGCCATGTCGAAGTAGGCGCAGACGCACAGAGAGATAGGCGGTTTGTGTGGACGGCCGTTCTCCTTTCAGCATTTATAACGGCCGTTTCCCCCCCCTTAGTCTACTACAGCCAGGAAGCCCGCATGTACGCCCTGCTGGCGCTTGAAGCCACCCTGTCTACAATGTTCCTGCTCTGGTGGTGGGGGGAGATAAGGCAGAAGGCAGAAAGCAGAAACCAGAAAAAAGTCGTGCTGCTGGCTGTTGGTTACGTGATTTTTGCGACGGCTGGTTTGTATACGCAGTATGTCTTCCCCGCAGTTATCGCAGCGCAAAATGTGATGCTTCTGATTCTGATGATTAAGGAGTTGAGAGCAAAGAATGGCGCACAATCGTCAATCGCTAATCTTAAATCTTCAATCTTTTTTTGGCTTGCCATGATGCTCGCCGTCTTCCTGCTTTACCTGCCCTGGCTGCCGATATTCCTGGGGAATATTGGCGGCGGCTCAGCGGCACGGCCGTTCCTGCCAGACTATTTGCTCAACGTTTTCCGGTGGTTGGCATTTGGGGCGACGGTGGAAGCTGAGACGGTACAAGGCCCGTTAACGGCCGTTTTCATTCTCATGGGTTTGGGGATTATGCTAGACAGGGGCTGGAGAACGGCCGTTTGGCTGGCTGCCCTGCTCACCCCCATTTTAGCGGCTTATTACGTGGGCGCCTTTGAGCCACAGTTGTTCAAAATGCTGCTCATGGTCATAGCCCCCTTTGCCATCATGCTGACACTCGTTGTCTTCACCTCCGCACCATTACCGCAAATATCCAACAAAAAATCGGCGAAATCAGCAAAATCTGTGGAAAATTACTTTTTCTTCGGCAAATGGCGTCTGCAATATCTTGGATTACTCGTCTTTTTGGGTTTATTGGCCGGTCTGGGCGTGGTGCAGTCACTTGCCAACCTGTACACCAATCCCGCGTACGCTCGGGCAGATTACCGGAGCATGGCAGCACAGATCGCCGCAGACAACCACACCAACGCTGGCATCATTCTCAATGCCGCCAACCAATGGGAAGTATTCACCTATTATCATGACGAAGGCGCACCTGTTTATCCGCTGCCTCGCGCTGGCATGAGCCGCGAACAAGTGCAAGCAGAACTGCAAGCCATCGCCGATCAACATGAGCGCATCTACGTTGTTTATTGGGGAGATGCGCAACAAGATCCACAGCGCATCGTGGAAAGCTGGCTAGACGAAAACACCTACATAGCGACCAGTGAGTGGAACCAAGACGTGCGTTTTGTTGTGTATGCCGTGCCATCCGCGCCCGCCACCGAAATTAAAGTTCCCGTCGCCCTTCACTTTGGCGACCATATCGTCTTGCAGGGCTACACCCTGGCAAACAACGAATTGGCACCTGGCGATATTTTGCAGATCACTTTATTTTGGGAGACGGTTAGCAAACTAGACCAGCGATACAAAGTTTTCCTGCATCTACTGGATGAGAACGGGCAGCTTGTGGCTCAACGGGACAGCGAACCGGGCAGCACCCTCAAACCGACCACCATCTGGGAACCGGGCAAACCCATCACCGACAATCACGGCCTCCTCATCCCCGCCGATTTGGCTCCTGGCAATTACACACTCAGCCTCGGCCTCTACGACATCGCCGACCCCGGTATCCGTCTGCCCATCCAAACAGAAGGCGGCATCCTGGATGCACTCCCCATAGAAACCATCATCGTTACGCAATAATAAAGCGCTTTAGTTTTTATGAAACGAGGGAGTCGGCGAAGGCGGGCAGGGCTGCATTACCACCTGTGTGCCAGAAGAGGACGGTTTGGCCTCGTGTGAAAGCCCCCCAGCGGATGAGGTCGATGAGACCGCCCATAGCCCTTCCCGTGTAAACAGGGTCGAGCAATATGCCTTCCAGTTGGGCGACCAGTTGAATCGCTTCCCGTTCTGTTTCCCCTACGATGGCGTAGCCGCCACCTAAATAATCGTCATTGACTTCAATTCGGTCGGCCAAAGCCAGTTGGGGAATATTGAGATGGGCGGCGGTGGCGGTGGCGAGGGCGGCAACCTGTGTTTTGAGGTTGCCAGCTTCATGGTCGATGCTGATGCCTAGAATCTGGCCGTTGAAGCCAGATACGACTGAACCCAATACCATGCCAGCTTGCGTGCCGCCGCTGCTGCTGGCGACAATGATAAAGTCGATGTTGAGGCGCTGCTCCTGTAATTGCGCAACAAGTTCGTTCATGGCGCACACATATCCGGTGGCGCCCATCACGTTGGAGCCGCCCAGGGGAATGATGTAGGGTTTATGGCCTAGAATGCGCTGCTCTTCAGCTAATTCGGCCATGACCAGGGGACGTGGCCGATCTCCCGCCCAGTAAACATGCGCACCGAGTAGTTTGTTTAGAAGCAGATTGCCGGTGATGGTTTCGGGCGCATTGCCGCTGAGTACGAGACTGCAACCCAGACCCATGTGGGCGGCAGCGGCGGCCGTTTGCCGACAATGGTTGCTTTGCACGCCACCAGTGGTGATGAGATGGTCACAGCCGTGAGCCAGGGCATCGGCGACGAGGTATTCTAGTTTGCGTGTTTTGTTGCCGCCTGTAGCTAACCCTGTTTGGTCGTCCCGTTTGATGAAGAGGCGGGGGCCACCCAAATGCTTACCCAGACGCTGCATTTCTTCCAGGGGGGTGGGCAGGTGGGCGAAGCTGATTTTTTCTGGATATTTGGGTGTCATACGCATCCTCAGGTTGACTTAAATTTTGCGTAGTTTTACCACAAAAACGGCCGTTCGTCTTTGAAAAACTATGAAAAACGATGATGGGACTCGGATGCTATTACTGACCACTTTTGCGTAAGGACGCCTACACATCCGCAATGGGGAGCTTGACGGTGAAGGTGCTGCCTTTGCCTTCCACACTGTTGACTTCGATAGTGCCACCGTAATGCTCCACACTTTCCTTGACCATGTAGAGTCCTAGACCTGTACCAGCAATGCCCCGCTCAACGGCCGTTTGCGCTCTGAAAAATCGTCCAAACAAATTCGGCAGGCTTGCTTTGGGAATACCAATGCCCTGGTCTTTTACGATCACATAAATCCAGCCAGCTTTATGATAGGCATCAATCCGAACCGTGCCTGACATCGTGAATTTGATGGCATTATCAACCAGATTCTTGAAAATAAGATAATAAGTATCTTTGATGCCCATGACGGGGGGTAAATCTCGTTCAATACGTTGGCTGAATGAAAGTCCTTGCTCGGTAGCGGCGTCAGCCAGGGGTGGCAGCATTTCATCAAAGAGAGGATTAAACTCAACGGGCTCAGAACTGCGCTGTAATTCCCGGGCTTCCAGCTTTGCCACTTGCAGCATTTGCCGCACCATCTTTTGCAGACGGTCACTCTCCCGTTCAATCACACCCAAGAAGCGGTCTGACTTCTCAGGGTCTTGGGCTTTGCCCTCCTTCAATAGACGGGCATACATCAAAATGGTTGCCAGCGGGGTGCGTAACTCGTGGATGATACCGTGGAAAAAGTCATCCCGCATTCGTTCTACTTCGCGAATTTGACCCAAATCGCTAAACACAAAAATTGTCTCACTCAGTTCACCGTCTTCATCCAAAATAGGCACGCCACTTAAAAGAACGGGTACCGATTCGCCATCATCTTGGAAAATATCAGTAGCAAGTTGTGGATTATCGCTGTCTACGTTAATCACATTCGCCATGAACGCATCAAAGCTGCTGGCGCGTGTGCGGATTTTCCGGTTGGCAGGTTCACCAATGAAATTGTCTAAATCTTGTGCCAGCAGGGTCAGCAAGGCGTCGTTGGCCTGTGTGATGATGCCAGCCGGGTTGACTGTGAGCAAGCCTTCCGACATGTTTTTGAGGATGGTTTCCACACGCCGCTTTTCAGCAATGACGTCGTTATGAAGACGGGCATTTTCAATGGCAGCAGCCAAAGGCCCGCCGATAGCTTGCAGCAAACGCAGATCGTGTTCGTTAAAATCGCCGCTTTTCTTGTTGATGGCTTGCAGCACGCCAATTGTCCGTTCTTCCACTTGCAGAGGAATGCAAACCATCGAATTCGTTTGGAAACCGGAGTCTCTATCTACGTTGGCATAGAATCTCTTGTCGGCGTAGACATCGTTGATGATGACAGGCTGTTGATTTTCCGCTACCCAACCAGCAATGCCCTGCCCTTTTTTGATGCGGATAGTGGGCAATTTTTCAAACATGGGGCCTAACAAATAATCTACAAAAGTAATGTCACCTGTATCTTGATCAATGAGGCCCACAGAGATGGATTCTACGATGAGGGTACGACGGACTGGATCGATGAGCTGTTGGTAGATTTTTTGCAGACTTAGCGTTGAGGTGAGAGCGAAGCTGATGTCTGAAACGACGCTGAATTCGATGTGTTGCCGATGTACTTGCTGCCGTAAATAGGCACGGTCGAGGTAGACGGTTATGTAGGAAATGAGTGATTCAATATTGTCCAGATCAATGGGGCAATCATCGGTCGGGTCTATTAGGCAGAGGATGCCGGGCGGGGTAAGCGGATCTGCTTTGCCAGGAAGCGGTAGTGGCGAGACCAGTATTTTGTCTTTGGGTAACTGCCACAATTCGCTGCTGACAAGTTCGGCCGGTGACAGGTTGAATTTGTCTTTGTATTGTGCTTCGCCGTTTGCTATTAATGAATCAAATGAGGATTTGTCATTATTCCAGCGCGTTTGGGTTAAACGGCCGTTATCTTCATAGACCCACACATCATAATACCGACCTTGCATGGCACTCATGCCCACAACGGTTTTTAGCCCGGTGTGGATAGCAATTTCTTGAGCAACAGTGGCGCAAACAAAATGGGCATCAAAAATAGTCGCTAATTCAACTGTTAGTTTTTGCCAAAGTGGGTGGATGGCTTCTTGCTTAGGGGTTGTTGGTTTGTTCATCATGGGCAAGTCTAATCGCCTCGAACAGAGAGTGCAAGGGGAAAAGGGTCATAATAGTGGTATGTTAAAAAGATTCTTGTTTGGTCAATAACGGCCGTAACAAAAACGGTTTGCTCTCTTTAATATCTTTACCCCAAGGCACGTCAATGTCGATTTCCACAGCCCAAACCACGCTGACGTAATGACCCTCGTAGCTCCAGGGGTCTTGGGGCAGGTCAAATGCAAACTCATAATAATTGGGCAGTCCCGCCTTCAACGTTCCCTGGAAAAGCTCTTTTTCTGTAATAATTTCCTGGTATGGGGTGCCGCGTCCTTCCGTGTGCCAAACCAAACGGGCAAGGATGTTTTTGCAGTCCATATTACTATCTGTAAAGATTGTCACTTGTCCCCGAAGCACCTCGCCAGGATGATACAAGGTTGTTGTGTCAGACGATTCACCATCTAAAAATTGAATATCAAAATCTGCTTTTGCCATGTGATCACTTGTTTCTGTAAGTTTCCGCGAAGTTTCTTCTCGAGAAAATAGTCTTAAATTCAACTTCCGCGAAGGTATTCCCTAATTGACTTCAGGAAGGACGGTTAGTTCAAATTCTTCTACAAAATTGGGCAAAGAGGGAATATCTGCCTCAAATTTAACGAACCATTCCAGGGCATTTCGGCGCACTTTAAGTGTGTGCATACCATCTTCTGGAATTTGAAACGAATAGGCTTTACTAAGCATATGACCACCTTGAAAATCAAAGCCTGCTTCCTCATATTCATCCACGATGTGGTTTTTGGTAACGGTGGTGGTGTCCGTGCCACGTTGGTAGGTGGCCGTTTCACGGAAGATGAGCTGCATTTTCATCCAATTTATTTTGACATTGTTGGGGAAGGTATGGGTAAAGCTAAAATCAACCTTTTCGCCAGGGCGGAGTTCTGTTTTGGAAAGTAAAAAGTCCGGTTTGCCCACTCTGAAGCGGGTGTAATACACCATCCCAGAATAGATCATCAACCCCAATCCCACAATGATGAAAAGCGAAATGAACAAAATGCCAAATATATTAGGCTCGTTGGTGAGCATAATAGCAGCCATGCCGCATGAAAAAACTGTCCAGGCAACGGCAAAGCCAAGTAAACAACCTGGCTTGTTGGTATTAATTTGATTGTTTGTTGCGGCTGAGTTCCGAATTGTCATGAGCTATTTTACCTGGATTGTTTGGCTTGCCTAAAAGCCCTTTAAAAAAGTAGATGACACTTTCACCCAATGCCGACAGCAGGCTGCCGCCTTCTTGAATGATTGTGACTGGAATCCCTAAGCTTTGAATCATGTTGCCGATATGGTAGAAGCTGTTAGGTTCCAGTTTAAAGTTGCCAGTTGGATCTCCTTCTAGTGTATCAAAGCCAAGTGAAAGTACGAGGATATCTGGTACGTAAAGCCGAATTTTCTTGAGTGCCTCGGCCAGGATGTCGAGATAAAATTTTTCTTGTGTATTACGTGGCAGGGGGAAGTTGTAGGTGTAGCTAAGGCCCCGCCCTGCGCCATACTCGTCGGCATAACCCCAGTAGTAGGGATATTCGTATAGTGGGTCGGCGTGGAGGGAGCAATAGAGAACGTCTGAACGCTTGTAGAAGATGTCTTGAGTGCCGTTGCCGTGGTGGTAGTCAATGTCTAGTATGGCGACGCGGCGACCTTGTTGCAGCAGCCAGTTGGCGGTGATGGCGGCGTTGTTGAGGTAGCTGCCGCCACCGAAGAAGGCGGTGCCTGCGTGATGCCCAGGGGGGCGACACAGGGCATAGGCGTTCTGTTCGTTGCCAACGGAGACAAGGGCGGCCGCACTGAGGGATGTTTGTACGCTCCAGTAGGCGGCTTCCCACGTGTGTTCAAAGAGGGGGGAGGCGATGTCGTAGGCGTAGTAGCCTAATTGCCCGTGCAAGGAGCGGGGTTTGCGTGGTGGTTTTGTGCCGAGGGCGAAGGTGTTGGGCAGGGCGACTGATGCCCGGAATTCTGTTTGGGCGCGGTCGTAGCCAT
>JACSSI010000233.1 GCA_014879345.1 Anaerolineae bacterium
GAAGAACGAGAGCATCCGTATTCTTAACCGTTTCCATTTCCAGCGTACCCCTTGTCAGTAATTAAACCTTCTGTGGAACATTAGAAAATAAACCGGTAATCGTGTCATGCCCGCGAAGGCGGGAATCCATAGGGGTGACAAATGGATTCCCACCTTCGTGGGAATGACAAGCCTATTACCGAATTAAATTTTTAAAATTCATCAGTAGATTCATAAATTTCTCTTATGATTCCTCGAAATATGTGACGTAGGTCGGGATGTCACTAAGTGGCAGAAGGAAGCTGCCAACGGGGGCAGCTTCGCCATAGAGCGGTTGAAAGGTGAGCGTGCCGAAACGGCCGTTTTCACCAGAACTGTTGTCAGAAGAAATGATGCCACGGGTGGAATCAACCCAGTGTACGTTGGCGTTGTGGGTAACACTGATGGCAGCGGGCAGATGCCCTTCCTGCCCCAGCAGGTAGCAGGTCTGGCTGTTATCACGAGTTTGATAGCTGTAGATGAATTGGGTGGCATCGTTGAGCCAATGACTAAAGAGTAAACTGTAACGGCCGTTATCATAAATATCGTCTTTTCCTGAGATCACATCAACCAGATGCAGATTGCGCACACCATTGCCCGTCTCTTCCCAAAAGGCGAGGCGGCTTTGATCGGGAGAGAGAAAAACATCCAATGCAAAACCGGGGTAAGTACCGAGGGGAACGGCCGTGCCTGTGGCCGCATCAACACGCCACAAGCCAAAAGTGGCTCCCGCTTGAAAAACGTCATCGTTTTCAGGGATAACGGCCAGCCAGGTCGTGTCATCAAGCCACCAACTGGAGGCAACGGTGGTGTAATGGGAGACCCCAATCGTTTGCATGGTTAGCGGGATGGGGTGTTGGCTGAGGTCGGTCAAGTCGATGATTACGGCTCCGTCTGTGGTGGCAGCAATGAGGTAACGGCCGTTTGGTGAAGCAGTCCAGGTGGCTTGAGGATGGGTAGGCAGAATGAGGTCGGTACGGCCACTGTCCTGATGAACAAGATGCCATTCGGCTGTGCCATCCTCGGTGGTAACCAGGTTCAGTTGATAGCCAGAATAGCTGATAGGCAAGGCGGCGGCTGGCGGTGATGTGAGTGGTTTGCCACTGTCGCCATCGAGCCAAAAGGTGGGCTGGGGTGGTGTATCGCCAATGCCCAGCAGGTTTGGTGAAAAATGGTAGGCCAGCAAATGGCTGTCTGCTGCCCAATCAAAGCTAAAATCAACCGACTCAGCATCGGGATACTGCGCCCAGGTATCGGCGGCAGAAGCGTTTTGCTTCAAACGGTTTGCGCCATTCTCACTGATAATTACCCAAAGTTCATACAGGTCACCATCGTAGGCAACGCTGTAGGCGAGCAGATCCCCATCTGGTGAAAAGCGGAAGTGATCAACGCTGCTGTTTTCAGTAATCTGCAAAGGATTGGGGTTGTCTGCTTGTCTTAAAAAGAGATCGCCATTTTGGATGTAGGCGATGGTGCGGTTGTCGGCGGCAAGTTGGTAGTTGGTGACACCGCCGCCGCTGGTGAGAGGCACGGCCGTTCCCGTTTCTTCGCGCCATAACCAGAGGTCATCGTTGAGGAAGATCACGCGCATTAAATCGGATGGGGCGGTTAATTGGGACAGATCGCTTAGCGGGGGTTCTGCGCAAAAAGATGAACCGGATGCTGATGAGGGAGGAACGGCCGTTTCTGCATCAATCATCTGTACAAATGCCGGGTCTGTATTCGCCAGCAAACAGCCCACATCTTCCGGGGTGAAGTTGCCGCTGCAACCAGGTTCGGTAATTGCCGTTTCTACTCCTTGAAACACGAGCCGACCTGATTCATCATCAGGTAGTTGTATGGTTAAATAAGCGATGCCATTTTCAGTCATGGTGGTAAACGTGGGCTGATGGCGCAAGACAGCCAGCATGTAATTCTCAAAATTCAAGAGGTCTTCCGGCTCGCATCCTTTTTGGGTTAGCGCCACGTCCATTGTCAATATCGCCTCGCTGACTGTGTAGCTGCCGAAAAGTGCGTTGCAGCCGGAGAAACCTTCAAAACTAAAGCCGACATTGCTGTTTGGCGCTGGTTGATCTGAAAAGCGCAGCCAGGCAGGTTCTTCTGGCAGTGGCAAAAACATATCATCGGCTTCGCCGCCTGCTGCCAGAAGTTGCCAAGTATGAGCCAATAATTCAGCAGGTGGGGGCGTAGGTTTGTCTGAAGATGGAGCATCTGTGGCTGATGTAGGTATAAAATGAAAGCTCTCGAGCAGTTGCTGGTAGGCCGGTGTGAATTGAGTCAGGGCATCAGGCGTTAACGCCAAGCCCATCACGATGAAACTCTGCTTGTTGTGGAGGAAATAGGTGGCAATGGCAAACCCACCATGACCGTTTCCACTCTCAGACAAATCACCACTGCCTTGTCTGGCTGGAGCGCCATCCACTATAAGTTCTTCACTCCCTCTTGGCAAAAGATGCCAATCCGCCCACTGGTCTATGCTCCATTCCTCAGGATTGTCTTCTACTCTGATGGTGATCCAGAAATCTTGATGGCTCATGGCTATCAGGTCTTCGGCATTGGGTTGAGTGGCAAAGTTACTGTCACTTTCTATGCCAGCATTCGCTACTGGATAGAAACCAACCGGGTATTGCACTGTATACCCATGAGTTGTTTGGGTGAAGGGATTGGTTTCGGTAAGAGAAATTGGGGGATAAACGGCCGTTTCCATTGGCAGCGTTGTGGCGGGGAGTGGTGTGGGAGGAACGGCCGTTTCTTCCACAGCCTCAGGCAATGGCGTGCATCCAGTCAGAATCATAAGGACGAACAAAAAGCGCATCATGAATTTCATCTTCTTACCACTTTGCTACATGTAGCCTAAAATCTATTGCATCAATTTAGTCGTGACGTTACCCAAGGCCGTTCTATGCCTTTGACCTGTCAAGGTGATTGTTCGATGATGGCCCAAGGTCACATAGTCTTCTTCGGAGTAGCAAGGGCCCAGATTGCTCCATTTTCCGGCAGGAGTCCACCACATGTTTATATGCACGAAATCTTCTCCACACCAGCCATCATTGGGTTCTTCCTCTGCCCAATTCGTAAAAGGTACTGCTTCGCCGCTACTCCATTGCCACTCTCCTTCGCTATCTTGGTCAGTTAAACCAATCCAAAACGGCTCGTTTACACCAAAGGTGCGCAGCAGCCACGTTTGCTCTAGCTGGCTATTAATCGTAGCCAGATGTGCGCCTTGCGCAGCCGCCTCACTTTCGCAAAGAAACCATGAACCACACTCTATTAAGTGGTAAGTGTGCTTATTGCCTGGGTTGACGACCCACGTCAACCCATTTTTAATACCGCTGATCCCTGTCCCTGGTGAGAGGGAAGCATCATTTTGTGACAGGCTGGTCACACGAACATCATCGGCATAGGTGGTTGCGAACGCCCCAGGAGTACGTGCCGCTTCTAGAAGGCGTTCAAAATTAGCCTCTTGCAGCAAAGTCGCATCTCTGGGAACGACGGAACCTAGCAGCTGATCATCCACATAACAGCTAAAGGTCGTCGTATTCTTATCTACTTCAAGACGAACGGTGTACCAGCGGTCATACTCCGCCGGTAGCGTTTGATGGAGATCAAATAAGTCAAGTCCCACATTGGCCACGTTAAAGAATTGTTTTACACCTTCGGAATCGGCGATAATTCCGCAAAATGCCCACCATGGTCCATCCGGCACATCATTCGTGCTAAAAATGATTTCCTGTGTCGCAGCACCTCCTGTATGGTCACTGTCCACTTTTACGCGAGCCTCAAACAGTTCCAATTGGTCAAAAGTGACGCTTGTTAAGCCAACCATTAGATCACAGGTGCTTTGAAAAACCATGACACCGTCGTTTTGTACGGCCGTTTCACAGCCATTTGTTATTGTCCAGCGGGTCGGGTCAAAGGTGCCATCGTAAGCTGGATTATTAAAGTCATCATACAAATCGCTGCTGTTTGGCGATTCAGGTAACAAGGTTGCACCATCTTCTGCTTTTTCAAGGCTTGGACCGAAGATTTCAATTTCAAACCAGGACACCCAAGAAGGGCTGTCAAGCGTGACAACACGGATAGTCTGAATGTCGGTTAAAGAAGTTTCGGGAGAGAATTCAAGGATTTCATGAATAGCGGTTGTACTACGAAACTCATGCAACAGTTGTAGCTCTTGATTACCACCCCAAATTTGATGAACGGTTAACCCAGCAGGCCATTGGTCAATCACCAGACGGATCGAAGTTACTTCTGCTGGCTGGCCTAGATCAATTTGAATCCACTGCTCGGCATGGCTACCAGCAACCCATCCCCGATCTACTAAGCCATCTACAGCATATTCAGGCGGACTGTCAGGCAATGAACGGGAAGCCGTAACAGTTTTTCCGCGTGCCAAATTCACCACTGGCTGCTGGGTTGTACTGGTCTGAACGGTTGTTGGCAGTGGAGTAGGAGTCACAGCTTGGCTGCTACTGGAACCAGTTAAGACAACCGTGACCTGTAAAACATCTCCATTATGAGAAGGCAAATAAAATGGCTCGCTTACACCTAATAATTCGCCATCCTGTTCTTCGTCCACTAACCAACGGAAAGGGCCATCTCCTAGCATATCTTCGCCCACATACCATAAGACGCGCTGGTCTGTGTTGAAAGAGCCTTGCCACCCTTCAATCTCTTGCCAATTGCCAAAAGCATCCTGCCATTGGATGCGTGTCCATAACCCAGGTTGGAGGAGGTCAACTTGTAACTCAATAAACGCGCCTCCATTTTCTTCTTGAGCAGTCGCAACAGGGGCAATAGACCAAATTAATAGGGTCGTACATAAACCTAATAGAAAACAGACCTGTTTTTTCATCGGAATTCTCCTTAGGGTGTGCCAGAAGGCAAACCCCACAAGCGCACCGTACCGTCCGCACCAGCAGTTGCCAGCAAACGGCCGTTTGGGCTAAATACAGGATTAAAAAAATTGGTATTACCCTCTAATTTGTTGAGTTGTTGACCTGATTCTACATCCCAGAGCAGCACCGCATTGCTACTGGTGTAGGCATCACATCCAGCTAGAAGATGCCCATCAGGTGTGAGCGCAGCCTTGCCACATACCCCGTCAATTGAATGCACAAATTCCCCTGATTCTACATCCAGTAGACCCACACCCATCTCTTCACAGCATTTCTCATAAGCCAGTAAAAGACCTTCGGGGTTGAAGGTGTATATATGGCCGGCAATGGGGTAGGTTTGCAACAGTTCCCAGGTTGTCATGTCCCATATTTCTACCGTGGAGACCCCTTCAAGGTTGTTCTGTTCTATTGCCACTAAACGGCCGTTTGGGTGAAAAGCCACATGAAAGTGAACTTGTTCGTTTAAAATTGGTTCCCATGTGTTAGTGTCCCAGAAAATCCCTTCTCTATTCCAACTGGTCGAGACCATGATTTGTCCATCGGGGCTAAAAACGATGTCAAAGACACCATCTGTATGCCCTGTGAGGGTTTTGATGTGTTGTTTTGTTTCCAGGTCATACACGTGAACTTGGTACTGTGGCCCAAGATCGCCCCACACCAGCAAACGGCCGTCTGGGCTAAAAGCGACGGCTGAAGGGAATTCATCTACTTCTATTGTTTGCTGCAACTGGTTGCCGGTGACATCAACTACACGAATGTTTTTGCCATTGCCACCATTCATTGCCAGCAGTGTGCTATCTGGGCTAAAGGCAAAGTCATGGACATAATTGCTGTAGTCGGCCAATGTACCCCGCAGTTGACCGGTGGTCACATCGTAAAAATCCACGCGATCTAATCCTGCAATGGCTACTTCCTGACTATCCGGGCTGAATTTGATCCATTGCCCCCCTGGCAGCGTTTGTAGAAGCTGTCCACTGCTGGTATCCCAAATACGTGTTTCTCCCATACTGTTTGTTGTGATCAGGAAACGGCCGTCTGGGCTAAACACGATTTTTTCAATCCAATTTGGATGCCCTTCCAGCTCGTGAAGCAGTTCACCACTGGCTACATCCCAAAGTTGCACCACATTGTCAGTCGTGCCAACCGCCAAAACATCGCCTTGTTGACTAAACGCGACAAGGCTCAGAATGGCTGGTAAATCAATAAAGTGTCGCACTTCACCGTTAAAGCCATCAATCAGGCGAAGCTGGCGAGCGTTACCAGGATCGGCGATGTCCAAAACAAGATCTGCTGCCGGGCTGTATGCCAATGGCGGCTGTGGTAGTTCCAGTGTGCGCATGACTTCACCAGTTAGCAAATTTTTCCAGGACATAGTGACGGCATTGGGGAGTTCGCTACCCGTCCAGAAAACGGCCGTTTGCCCATCTTCAGTAAACGCCACCAAACTGCCATCAAGTGTAGAAATAATTTCACCAGTGGCCTTGTCTACCAAATTGAGGATTGGGCCATACCCTTCATTGATGATGAGCACACTCTCTTCTATAGGCGGTAAATGCAACCCTAAAATGGGTAATTCGCTGTCAATTGTGGCAATTTGGTCTAATGTTTCGGCATCGTAAAGGTGAATACCGGCCGCACTGGCGATGCCAAAGGTTGTGCCATCGGCAGACCAACTGACGCCCAGAATCGTCCCTTTACTAAACTGTGTCAATTGGGTAAGTTGATCTACATTTTCTGGCGAAATGGCTAATGGATCTGTTATGAAAGTGGCTGTAGGGCTGGCAACGGCCGTTGGTGTGGCTGTGGGTGGTGGTATGGGAGGAACGGCCGTTTCTGTGGGCAATGTTGTGGCTGTAGCGGCAGGTGGCGCGGGAGAAACGGCCGTTTCCACCTCCGGCGTACAAGCCATTAAACTGATGAGAATAAACAGAAAGCAAACAATGTGTTTCATGATTTTTTCTCGTGGTACGTAGTGCGTAGTTTTGATCTACGCACTACGCACTACGCACTACGCACTACGCACTACGCACTACGCACTATTTTTCCTGCGCCAACTCCCCTGAATTCACATCCAGCCTCCAGATGTTGCCATCTTTGTCTTGCAGGCGCACTTCTGCTTGCTCTGGATTGGGCCATTCGAGGATGGTGAATTGGCGGGGGTCTTCTTCGACGAGGGGAGTTACGGCCGTATTCGCCAAATCCACCCGAAAGATGCTGTGCGTCCAATTAGCACTGCAAGGGTCATCAGCAACCGTCAGCAAGAAAAAGGAGCCATCGGGTGACCAGACAATATTACCCGCCTGCGCCGCAACAGAATCCATGACAACCACCCGCTGCTCTTTAGCACTGTCTGTATC
>JACSSI010000234.1 GCA_014879345.1 Anaerolineae bacterium
TGTTTGTTCATCACCACGTACGGCATCAGCAGGCCGCAATTCCTTTTCCCAGAGAGCAAACTGCCGGTAGAGCACAAAAAGCAAAAGAATCCCGATCAGGCTGACGGGAATCAAAACCACTGTTATCATGAGCAGTGCTAACAGCACCATCAAAATGATAATAATAAGACGCCAGCGGGGGAAGCGGCGTAAAATATCCTGTGCCCACTCGGGAACCGTTGTTGGCTCTAAATCCTCCGCCACCGCTTCAACTGTAGGCACGCCAGGCGGTGTTACTTTGGGTGGCTGTGCCTCAATCTCACCGTCATTGATACGTGTTAACAGGTTATCTGGACGGGCAGTGGTGTTAAAGGGCACAGTGGTCATCAATCGACCTCGGGGGCGTAAAACTTTGCGCATAGGCATAGAGGTAAGAACCGGCGGCACAACGCTGGTTTGCATCCGGTAAAATGCTGTCATATTGCCCGACATGACCCGCCGCTGCATGGGTGCCATCAAGGCAAAGCTTTTTTCCATGCTGGCGTTTTGCAGGGGAACAAAGTATTTGCTATGCCAGATAATGCCGGTTTCACGGGAAAACTTGGCCCAGCGAATACGGCGATTGGCTTCCAATACGTCGCCAATTTGTTCCCAGGCAGCATCCATGTAAGGTTCCTGATTGGCCTGCACCACACCGGTACCAAAACCGGCCGTCGTGCGAAAGCGCGGGTCAAGGTTTAGTTCATGAACCCAATTCTCTGTCGGGCTTAGCGGTGTTTCGTCAGCTTCTTTAAGCAGACGATTGGTCAGGGCATGCCAACGGCCGTAAAGAGGCGGCGTAATGAGAGGGTCGGGATCCGCATTTTCGCCTGCAACCTGACCAGGATCACCTGCTTCGTTGGCCTGTTCTGCCGATTTAGTCTGATAATCATCAGCCAGGTTAATGAAGGCCGCCAGTTTCTCTTGAAAGGGATGCGGCTTGGGCGCATCCCAATTGTCGTATTTGTCTGCTTCGTCCAGTTCCTCCTGGGTCAGGTTTATGCGTGGTACGCGCAGAGCGCCACCAAGCCGCAGAATGCCTTTCAGGTCTTCGTCGTCGATGGGCGGTAAATTGGATCCAGGGTCAAGAACGTCCATATCCCGGATGCCCACTCGTGCATCGACCGGTTTGGGTTCTAGCAGCCGAACCAGGTATTCAAAATCTCCTTTGGTTCCCGTTTGAAAAAACCAGCGATAGTAAACGGGGAAACTGAGTGAATCGGCTCTGCTGCCATATTCACTCCAGGCGGAAGCTGTGGCATGGGGTGTATCTGAAGGATCGAGACCCAGGCCAGCTAAACGGCCGTTTTCAAATGTGGGCAGCAAAAAAGCATGATAAGCTGTATTTTCTTCCAGCTTGCGCGGGCAAATGATGCGGGAATAGGCAAGGTCTGGATCCTCGTTGAGAATCGCACTATAAGTGGGCAGCACCGCATTCATGTTACTGCTTACAATGGCGTCATCGGTCAAACTGCGGTTCACATGAACATGAGTCCAGGCCCAGAGGCTGTCAGCATTGGGAAACAAGTTCAAACTTTCAACTTCGATATAATTCAGTGGTTTGCCTTTAATGTTTTTTCCCTCTTCAAACTCGCTCTCTTTAAACACCATAAGCGTCAACCATGGGCGCAGCCGATGGTTCACTTTGTCTGGCGCGGCTGGTGTATAACGCCACGCCAGACCCTCATCGTAGAGTTCAACGCAAGCTAAATAATTTGGCTCGAAGTTGGTGATCCAGTGACGCGGTTCAGTGCGGATAATGGCTCGTTCTTCCAGCCCCACAATGTCGCCTGGCCCATAAAGTTCAACGGGGCGACTGATGGCTTCAATCTGTTCTCCGCCTTCGATTTTGGTAGCTTTGAGATCTAAATCCACTTGAATGGAGGCTCTCAGTTTGACATTGGTATCGTGATCAACGGCCGTTATCTTGTTTGCTATCCCTTGCCGCAGCCAGGGTAAAAACGAATACGTTGGCAATGAACTCATGACATCACCTCATACTGCGGAATCACATGGATTGAATCAACCATATTCGGATCACCCTTTATCATTTGCTGCATAAAATCTCGTGCCTGCGCTTCGCTGCCAAACTTTGCTTCCGTATTCACGGCTTGATTGTTTTGTTGGAAAGCAACGGCATACGCCTCTTGTTGAACAGCAATCACATCTTCATATGGCTTCAATTTAGACTTGTATGATTTCGATAATGTAGACTGGCTGATACTGGCTCCTTTTAGAAAATGAACAAATAACCCATTAAAGTAAGCCTTAAAGCGAACGATGTGCTTCAAGTAATTGTTGTCAATAATAATTTCTTCATACCGAACAATACGCTTCACAGCAAGGCTAGATGCATTTTCCTGCCCGGAAACCGACAAATCGACACCACTATGTTGTCGTTGAAAAGGCGGGATCGACAGTTTCTTCGCATCATCCATCTCCTGGAACTGCGCCACAGCAAACTGCTCCTCCATATTTCCTTTTTTACTGAGGCTGCCGCTGACTTCCAGGGTAAATCGGTTCGCATCGCTAATCTTCTTATTGCCCAGCTTGCTAATTTCAAGATCCAACGGTGCCATTTTCTGGGTTACTTGCAAAGTTCCCACCGGGTGCAGTACCAAACCCTCTTCTGCCTCATCAATTTTCCGCAATGCCACTAACAAATTGCTGCCTACCGGCAGTGATGCCCGCCAGCTTTCTGGTTTCTCAATTTCTGCTTTCAACAGTGGAATCACTGACACCGGTGGCAGGCTGGTGTCTTTGGCATCACCCCAGGTAATATCGAAATCGGCCGAAATATCAAAGAACAACAATGATAGAGAACCTCTGCCTTTGGCACGCCAAGGTGTTGGCCCCTCCAGTGAAAAACTCAGGCGAATGCTAAACAGGCCAACCCCAAAGACCTTGAGTGACACGGAAGCAGAAATTTGGGCAATAAAATAGAAGGGAGAAAACTGAATTAGAACATCAAAGCTAATATGTCCCTCAATCTTTAAAGCACTAAATCCCAGCGAAAGCTCTGCTTTGGCTCCAAATTGAACCGTATTCGAGGTAACACCAAAATAACCGCTGACAGTGATCCGATATAGGCCAGTATTGATGATATCTAATGACACGCGTATCGGATTGGGGAAGGGCAAAGGTGGCGGATTAAACTGGGGATGAAAGCCACCTACAGAAACCACAAAATTGGCATCATCACCAAAGGCTACCAGCAATCCCATTTCGCCAGCTATGGTAATAAATAAAACGCGAGACTCGAACAAAGCAGCAAAGAAGAAAACTCGTTTTTTGTCAATTTCAATCGCCCCAATGAAGTTAACTTGCAAGACGATTAGGGCTGCTTCATCAGCGGGCAGTGCTACTTTGAGAATGCCTACGATAGCAATATTGCCAGGAATCTCAATTATGATTCCCATGGAAATGCTGATTAAAGTCGGTGTACCCCAGCCAATTTTTACCATGGGGCCAATGAGGAATTTATTATTTTCCGGCGGGAAGAATCTGCGCAGATCGCTAATGATACGTGGGGCATTAGCAATAATATCTTGTGGGAACATGACGCTTTCCAACGCACCTGTACGGACGCCTTCAGTTAAAGCATCCAGACGCATGGTGCGGTTCAATCCCAGCAGCCCGCCTACCCCCAGCAGGGTGAAACCGAAGCCCAACTGGATGCCGGATCCAAATTCGGCCGTTATGATAATGAGTAAAGAAAAACCGTCGGAGCCATCTGGCATTTTGGTCGTGATCAAACCAATGGCTTTTACGCTCACTATCTCAGCAAAGTTTAATTCCAGCGCCCCGGCATATTCCCCCTTATCCGGATCAAAGAATAAATAGCCGCCTCCTTTTACAACGCCGACATCTAGAGATAGCCCGGCACCCTTGGGTGGTTTAAATTTAAAATCTACGTTTACTGGCCCCAGGTTTCCATCCTGATTATCTGGCAAAGTAAGCAGGGCTTCGATACCGATCTGCTCTACCACAGCTTGCAGCGGGCCTAACATTGCCTTGATATCAACACCTAAACCAATAGGGAATCCCGCAGCGCTAAAACCTACAGAAACGGTTAACGCATTCAGGTCGATAACCCCCAATGACACATGCAATGGCAGTTGAATATCCAGAGTGCTGCTGCCTACAAAAAAGAGACCATCTTTGGTTGAAAAACCGATACCAACGTCGAAATCAGATTCGATTTTCAGGCCAGAAAGAAGCGTTCCTAAAAAGCCATCAGCCTCATCCATGCCGATGAAGATTTTACCTTTTTTGATTTCTCCAAGAACTGAGAATTCGCCTTGACCGCGATCGGTTTGCCATGAAAAACCGGCTCCGACCCGAGCCACGAACTGGCGAACTTCCACGCGGCTGCTCCCAGGCTGACCTAGAAGAATGTATGGATCACCATTTTCTTGACCAGCCGTCAATTTTACGAAGGCGTCTCCTTTGAACTCGCCTGTCGGTGGAATCACTGTTATACCATCATCAGGTTGTAAAATAATTTCTGTGCCAACTTTGATTTCGGAATTGAGACCAATTTCTAGTTTGAGATCCCCAAATTCAACAGGTGTTGTTTGATCCAAACTGAAACTGTCTGCGATGCGAATGGACAGTCCTTTGGGGTTGATATCGGTTTTAGGCCGAAGTTCCAGAAAGTAGACATCAAGCACAGGTGGCACTGCGCCGCTGTCCAGGATAACAGGCAGGTTTGCTCTGGTTAGCATACTTTCTAATGTGGTCAGGAGAGAAATACCATCGAATGCAGGGCTGCCCCAACCGTATAATGTATTTAATTGCTGTTGGGGATCCTGGAGGAAATCTACGAGTTGATCTATCTGGAGATCAAGATGTGTGAAAGGTGGTTTAGCGGGATCGACTGATCCTACATTACCTTCTATGCGGTCTATGGCGCCGATAAATTCTAGAGCGTCCACAACCCCAGGGATTCGTTCCATGTTGCGTACGATAAGGTATTCTATGAGACGACCTGGCAGTTCATTGGCAAAGTTGGTTACGTCTGCGGCTGGTAGCCCTGTAGCGGCGCCTGCGTTTTTTATGGCTGTGGCCATGGCGTCAATATTTTCAATCGTTTGGCGTACGGTGTTTACTAATTGGAGGCTGTTACTTACGATTTGACCGATATCTTCTGCATCTATGGCTATGATGAGCGCTGTGATCTGTGGGGGCATTTGCTGGACGGTGGCAACGGCCGTTGTCGTTGAACTGGCAAACTGTGGAATTGTTTCTAGAGCAGGTGGGAACTGTACGCCCATTTCGGCAAAAAGCACACGAACTTTTCCTGCTTTCAGCTTCTCTTCTAGAGGGAGTAAAAGTCTGGCAAGCGCCAGAGCAATCGTTTCAATTGTTCCAGACTGTTCTTGAGGCATATAGCACCTGATGGTTGTGGTTTTCTATGGCTACTTATGGGAAAACGGCCGTTTCCATTGATGGCATCAAAATATGATGAAGAGCAGCAACAATATCTTCCACTGAGTCATTGTGGATACAAGCATAAATTACCGGCAGCGAATAGCTTTGAATTGCTTCTTTTAGTCTGTCGCTCCCATATTCCTCTAAGGCAGCTGCCATACTATTCAGGAACAGTTGACGGCTGATTCCGTTAATTTCGTCAGGGATTTGATACGAGGGTTCCTTGACGCTTCGCATAAACGCCCCGGCAAAAGATGGGCCTTGTTTGCGATGCCATGTCACCGTAACCGGGCGAGAATGATTGATCAAGGAAATAATTTCGTCAGAATTGTCTTGAATGGCCTGGACAAGGGGATTGGCAGCCGGATCACCGTCCAGCGTTCGCGCTAGAATATCATCCAATCGTGTTCTCGTTAACGGTTGAGGCGTTTTGGGAATTGCATGGCGACTGGCAACATAAGAGCGGCCCCCTGGAGGAGAAACACTCAATGTAATTGCATTCCCGCTGTTGCTTAATGCTGTTAGCACATTGGCAATATTATTGGCAAAGGTGATATCAACAGAATAGTTGTTTTCATCCCCAGAATAGAGCAAACCGACAATTTCATTATCACCATTGACGATAACTGAGCCAGAATCCCCATAATTTGAAAATGCGAATTTACCGTTCTCTATTTCATACGTTTCTGTAGCATCCGGCCGAATAAGAATTTGATTAGGTATTATCGATACCGGCGTTCCGGCCGGATCGTTAGGGGGTGTTACTGTGACTGCGCCAATATCAATCACAACCCCAGTAGTAAATCCTGAACGCATACCTATTTTTCTAACTGTTTCACCAACAATGGCAGCATCAGAACCGGCAATAGAAATTTGCTGTGTGGTGGCATTATTTGTCAAAATCAGAGATAAATTGACATCATCATCCAGACGAGCAATGGCACAGTCCACATTATTATTAATGATGCCAACTATCGTTTCGCCTATCTCCCCACACTCACAACAGCAGAAGCTAGAATAACTTGCTTGCCCTACTTTTTTTGTCTCTGTACTGGTGCCAGTAGCATCACTAAATATGACATGTTTATTTGTCAACAGGATACGGGCTGAGTCCGAATTACGGATGCCAAACCAACCTAAAGTACCTTGCCCACTCACGTTTTCAGCACCGATAGCCACCCCTCCCTTAAGCGGGCGATGGTCTTTTGTATCCATCCTTTCCACAAATACACGTAGTTTTGGCTGATAAACTTTTATGACATCAGTCATAAAACCCATGATTGTTTCAGGTATTCGTTCTTCAGTGGGGATATCTTCGAGGGACTTTTTTTCAACAACGTAGACACGAAAAGCGATGTCCTCAGTTAGATCACCGCTTTTTTCTTTAATGCCAATGCCTACGCCGATAACGCCAGGTATCTCCATAAGTTGGGTCGACGCTTCTTCATAGACATCCTGCAAAGCCTGCTGTCTTTGTAAGAGTTCATTACGATCAGCCATATAACCCTCCAAAAATCTCTAGTAGGACAGATTAAGAAATATTCAATTTGTGGTTCCAAATCATCGAGTTTTGACTGTTTTAGGTGTTGTAGGTGTAGGCGACAAGGGATTGAATGGAGATGGTTCTGTTCTGATTTTAGGATTGAACCATATAACCCGACAATGACTACATGGGACAGTTTAATGGATCAAACGGACTTGTGTCAATGTTGATTAAAATATTAAAATATTGGGTGCGGTTAGTTTTTGTGTAATAAAGCAGACTACAAAAGTCTTACCAATACTAATTGGCATTAAA
>JACSSI010000235.1 GCA_014879345.1 Anaerolineae bacterium
TATGAGACTACAAAAGTCTCCTCAAATTTAATGCCAATTCGTATTGGCAAGACTTTTGTAGTCTGCTTTATTACACAAAAACTAACCGCACCCCTCTGGATTCTGACTTGTCATCTGCCTTACACACTCGTACAATCCCACTCTTCAATAACAGAAAATAATCCGCAGATTGACGACCTTTGGGTCGGTGCAGATTGCGCAGATTTTAGGTTTTTCCTCTGCTCTTTTGCGCCTCTGCGTTAAAAAGATAAAAAAAGCAGGAGAAACGCATGGCTGTAACAGTCGATAAGCAAAAAGAACAACAAGAAGCACTGAAAAAAATCAAAGCCGGACTGGCAACCAAAGTCCGCATATTAGCTGGCGATCATGCTTGCCCGGTATGTAAAACCTTGGAAGGTGTCTACGAATTTGACGACGTGCCTGAACTTCCCCACGAAGGCTGCTCCCACGTCGATGGCTGCCGCTGTTTTTATGCGCCGGTGCTAGATCGCTTTGGCCCCTAGCTGAAGGAAGATCAAAGATTAAGGATTCAGGATAGCGCGTGTTCAATCTTTAATCTTTGATCATGACTGTTTGTTCTACCTTCGCCGCTTCCTCTTCTATCTGGCCAGAACGGCCGTTGTCGGCACAATCATTGGTTGGATATTTGCTCATATGAGTTTTGCCATTCCCGTTAATCGCTTGCGTGAAACCGACCTGCTGCTGGCATTTCATCACCCGAAACCCAGTTACCCCCTGCACATCCTCATCGTGCCCAAGCGCCCAATCTGCAGCATGATGACCCTGCAACCCAGCGATGCCGATTTCCTGGTAGACCTCATGGCAGCCGTGCAAAGTCTCGTGCAAGAATTCAACCTAGACGACACAGGCTACAGCCTCATCACCAACGGCGGCGATTATCAGGATGTGCCGCAGCTCCATTACCACCTCTATTCTTTCGACGAAAAATTCAAGTAATAATACAAGTAGCCGTAGCCTGAGTCTTTCGGCAAGCTCAAGAATCACTTGTCGAAGGCGAAGGCGGGTGGCGCGAACCGCTTTGGCTTCGATGGTTCGACTAAGCTCACCAACCTCAGTTTTAGCCGCTGCTACACATATCTCAGCAAGGAGTAAAAATGGATAGTCAAGAGTTACAAACACGCTATGACGCTGGCGAACGAGGCTTTCAAGGGGCCGATTTAAGCGGCGTTGATCTATATGAAGCACAGCTTGAAGGCATTGACTTGAGCGACGCGACAGTGACAAATGCCAATTTGAGTATGGCAAATTTAAGTGGCAGCAACTTGAGTCGGGCAAATCTGGCGGATACCAATCTGAGTGGCACGATCCTCAAAGGGGCTAATCTGAGCCAAGCCAACTTGGCCAGAGTCGATTTAAGCTGGGCTAATTTGAGCCAGGTTAATTTAACCGAAGCTGATTTAACGGAAGCCAATATGAAGATGGCAATTTTAGTCCGTACGCGCTTTCGGCAAACGATCATGCCCGATGGTACAAAAAGGTAGTACCTTTGCAGTTGTCTTCCTGTACAATGTTCAATCAATTTGCAATGAAGTAACGTTCCCCCCTGTTGTTCCAACCTAATAAAATCGGAGACAAGTCATGAAAAAGAGTTTTGGAATCTTTCTAAGTTTATTGTTGCTGCTGGGCTTAATGGTAGCGTGTGGCGGAGAGGAAGACCTCTCCGATGAGTACTATGATGAAGAGTCAGAGGCGTATGGGGAGGAAACGGCCGTTATCCCCCAAACAGACGAAGTTACCCAAGCCGAACCCAGCGATAAAAACGCCGATCAAGCCTCCCTCATTCCCGCAGAATGCTTTGACAGCGAAGACGCCTTTTGGGAATGTGATGAAGAAGGCTTAATCCCAGTTGACTGTTGGGACGATGACGATGAGTTTATCGAAGCCTGCTATGATTTGGTAGACTCAGCACCTGCTGAGACCGATTCTTCTTCAGCAGATGAAGAAGAGCGTGCAGACGAAGTTGCTGCAGCGCCTGCTAATGCAGAAACACCAGCCAATGGTGCCGCAGACAGCGGTTTTCGCCCTGAAGTAGATGGTTTTAGCTTTGAAAACTACGGTGGAGAAGATTACATCGTCAATTTAACGGCCGTAGAAATGCAGCGCATGTTTGGCGACCAAGCCTGTGCCAACCAGACAAACGGCTGCACCCTCACTCCACCCGCCCGCCAATGGATGGAACAGATGAACGAAGGCATGAGCGGCGGTCATTGTGAAGGTATGGCCGTTCTCAGTTCGCTGATGTACTACGATAAAGTTGAACCGGCCGAGTTTGGGGGCAACCTCACCAATGAGTTAAGTTTAGACAACGAAGCGCTGCAACGTGAAATTGCCTACTGGTGGGTGACACAAGCCACCTGGCCCGGCGGCTATGAAAAAGTAAACGAATCCCCCAGCGCTGTGCTCGATACCATGATAAACGCCTTTGCTGACGGCAAATCGGCCACTGAATGGTGGGCATTGGGCATCTACAAACGAGATTTTTCGGGCGGACACGCCATCACCCCCTATGCCGTTGAAGATCAAGGCAATGGTCTCTACCACGTATTTGTTTATGATAACAACTACCCCAACGAAACGCGCATCATGGAAATCAATAGGGACGAAGAAACCTGGTCTTATGAAGCATCAACAAATCCCGACGTAGAAGCCGACTTGTACGAAGGTGATATCGACACCCAGACCTTGGAAGTCGTTGCCATTTCACCCAGATTGCAAGAGCAGGAAGGCGATTTTTCTGAGGCATCAGCCCCCAATACTGGGCATAATTCGACGGCAAAACTATCCCCCACAAACCCGGATGTAATTCAAGTGTGGCTGGATGGTGAGACAAACCTATTGATTACCACCGAAGACGGCCGTCGCATTGGCTGGCTAGACGATGGCTCATTTGTCAATGAAATTGAAGGTGCAGACTCCGCCAATCTGAGATTTGGCATTGATGTCTGGGATATTGATGAAGAACCTGTTTACTTGCTCCCCACTGATGTTGAGTCGTTTACGGTAACAGTCGATGGCTCGCAGTTGGAAGAAGCCAGTCCCGCCGAAGTTACCATCATTGGCCCTGGCTATACCATGGTCATCGAAGATTTGTGGCTCGACCCAGGTGAAAGCGACAGCATTGATATTGAAAAATTTGGGCCACAATACTATGGCATGACCTACAGCAGCGATTACAGCGACTCGCCCGATATTGTCTTTGGCATCGAAACCGATGACGCCGACTATGAATTTATTCTACGCGGCACAGACCTGGAACCGGGTGGTGCGTTTAATGTGGAGTTAGATTATCCCAATGGAGATTTCATTCTCAATACCACCGGTCAGGAAGAGTATGGTATTTACCAACTGTTGATTCTGCGCATTGATGATGAAGGTGAGCATGTTTTTGGTCACAATGAAATCGTGTTGGAACCCAACGACACCATGTACGCCAACTTCCTCGATTGGGAAGGCGAAGGCAGCAGTCTTTACCTCGATTTTGATTATGAAAGTGACGGCACTTTGGATGATTACATCGAGTTAGAAGACCGAGAAGATTTCTACGATGATTTCTATACAGACTGGGAAGAATAGCCTGGCGTTTTTACTCATGTCTTGCTGAGTGCAACAGCCTGTCCTGAGCAAGGCCGAAGGAAAGCATGACGCGAACTCCAGCTAATCCTAAAGAGTCATCTTTGCATGTTTTCAAGCAAAACAAGGTGGTTGGTCTTTTTTGTTAGGTATGTTTCAAATGAGTTGGCAGAGTGAGCACGCCCTCGTGCCGTCACCCGTTCGCACGAGGGCGTGCTCACTCTGCCCCTCAACTGAATTTACCCATATGCCAAACTCTCGCGCACACTGATGCGCGTGGCCGCATGAGCCGGAATCAGCGAGGCCAGGAACGCAATCGCCAAAATAGCCGCCAGCCAGATGAAAACGCCCCCCGTGCTAAACTGAAAATCAAGGTCAATTTGCAAAATTGTCTGCCCCATCAGATTTGCTACCGGTCGCGCAATAACGAACGCCAACGGCACGGCAATAAACCAACTGAGCAAGCCTTGCAGCACCCCTTCCATGATAAACATCGTCATAATGGTGGCTGATTCCGCCCCGATGGAGCGCAGCACACCAATTTCGCGGGTGCGCTCCACCACGCTGATCCACAGCGACCCCATCAAGCCAATGCCGCCGACAATGCCCATCACCAATGCCAGGCCAAAAAGCATATTATTGACAATGCTGAATTGATTGTAAGCATATGCTTCGTCTTGAGCTTTGGTGCGGCTGAAAAAATAGCTCGTTTCGATTTGATTGTCCTGGAAACGGTCGCTGAGTGCTGCCATCATATCGGCCGTATAGTCGCCATCACTGATTTCAGTGCTGATGGCGACCTGGTTGGCTCGATTCGCCTTCTTGGTAACATCGACCAGCGCCGATTCTGGCACGTAAATGGGATCTGTGGTGATGGGATCGGCTGAAATAAGTTGATGCGTGCCGATGACTTCCCATTCGGCGTCACCGAGGTTGCCAAAGTCGATGGTAATGATGTCGCCGATGTTGACGTTGTTGAAGGCGGCGGTGTCCTGGCTAATGACTGCTTTTCTGCCTGTTTCGTCTGGGGTTAGCCAACGGCCGTTTACAATATAAGGTTGGTACATGTCACTGCCTTGGGGGATACCGTACACTTCTGCACCCAGTCCGGCCGTGTCCTTCATCTGTTCCCCCTCGCGCAGTACCGTTCCCGTCACCGTAAACCACGCTTCTGCTTTTGCCACCCCAGGCATACTTTCAGCAATCGCTTCCACCTGGTCAGAGCGTTGTATCCCTTGGAAGAAAATACGCATGTCGTAGTTGCGCCGGTTGAGTTCATTGTCCAGCGTCATCGTCATGGAAGAAGCCAGCGTCATCGTCATCAGGAACATCGTGCCGGCCAAAATAAGCACAAGCTGCGTCAAGCCCAATCGCCCCTTGCGCCGAAACATATTGCCCAGGGCGATGGAGTAAGGCGAGGGCAGCAGCTTTTCGCCCAGCTTGTCGATGGCGCGATCCAGCCGCGAGGAGCCAAAATCGCCGCCAATGCCATAAGAGGCGATGGCTTCGCGCACGGAAATATGGGCGCCGCTGAGCACAGGCCACAGCGCCGCCAACAACGGGGCTAAAATGGCAGCCAGAATTTGCAACACAACCGCCAAAGTCGAGAACTGAAAGGTCTCATAATCAATGTTGAAGATGCCCAGAAACCATTCTGTGCCTAAATAAGCGGCAATCACACCCGCTGGCAGGGCAATCGCCAGCGCCAAAAAGCCATAAATGAGCACACTCGCCAAATATACTTTGATGATGATAGTGGAGGTGCCGCCAATCGCTTTGATGACGCCGATTTGGTCAGTTTGCTGGGTGATGATGGCGGTCATGGTGTTGGCGACGATGATGACGCTGGTGAGCAGCGAGACCACCGCCAGAATTTGCAAGACGAGCGTAATACCAGCGATAAACGGCCGTCCCCAATGCTCATCTGGGTCTTGATAAATAGTAACAGCGATGCCTTTGCCCTGTTTAGCCAACTGCTCTTTGATGGCAGCGGCACGGTCACGGGCGTAGGCTTCGCTGTATGGCTCTACACGCACCAGCATTTGCGTAAACTGCCCCTCGGGAATGCCAAACCGCGCCAGACCCGCACCATCGACGAAGAAGTAGGCATTGCCGCCAAAGTCGGGCGGCGGCACAAAAGGATGCCGAATTTTGCCGGTGATGGGAAAGGCGCGGTCGGTGCCATCCAGTTCAAAGATCACTTCGTCGCCCATGTCGATGCCATAATACTCACTGGTGATGCGCTCAACCCCGACGCCTTGATTCTCCGGCCAAGCCCCCTCTTTGAGAACGAGCCAATCGTAGGTCTGGTCTTCGTACTCATCCCGCATGACCAGAGTAGCGCCTTCCCAACGGCCGTTTTCCTCCGTCTTATAGCGTACAGATGTAATATTCATCACTTCCACATCCGCCACCCCTGGAATGCGGCCTAAAGACTCAATCGTGTCCCGGTCGGCCGTGCCGCGCAGCACAATGTTCATGTGCGACGGCGCTACCGCCTGATGCGCCGCATCCATCGACGATTGTAATTGATCCACCAGACCAAAAATCGTACCAATAGCAAACACACCGGAGGCAATGCTCAACACCGCCAACAACGTGCGCGATTTATGCTGCCAAATGTCAGACCAAACTTTGTACCAGATGACGCTCATAGTTAGTGGTCAGTGGCTAGTGGTCAGTGCAGTCGTCGGAGACTGATCACCGACCACAGATCACTGGTTTTTCGTGTCCTTATAGATCAGCCCATCCCGAATCTCAAGCGTGCGGGGCAGGCGGGCGGCAAGGCTGCGGCTGTGCGTGACCATGAGCATCGTTTTACCCTGGTCAACGAGATCACTGAACAATTGGAAGACATCCTCCGATGTTTTAGTATCGAGATTGCCCGTTGGTTCATCGGCAACGAGCAGTGGCGGATCATTTGCCAAAGCGCGGGCGATGGCAGCACGCTGCTGCTGTCCGCCCGAGACTTGCGCCGGTAATTTCTTGGCTTGATCTGCCAGCCCAACTGTGTCCAGCAGGTACAATGCCCGTTCTTTGCGCTGTTTGGGGGATAACGTTTTCACAAAATCCATGGGCAAAATCACATTTTGCAGCAGACTCAAGGCTGGCAGCAGTTGGAAAAATTGAAAAATAATGCCCATATGAACACCACGCCACGAAGCAAGCTGATTTTCGCTCATGGTATGCACAGGTTCGCCTGTGACGATAACCTCGCCTTCAGAGGGATGGTCAATGCCGGTGATCATGTTGAGCAGCGTCGATTTACCATTACCCGAAGGCCCCACGATGCTCATAAATTCACCAGGCTGCACAGTAAACGAGATGCCGCGCAAAACGGTGATTTCGTCATCGCCCAGAGGGAAGCGTTTGATGATGTGACGCACGTCGATGATGGGATTGCTTGATGGGGAAATCGCCCCCTTATTTGATTGGATCATAACGTTCTTCTTTTGCTGGTTAATTCTGAGACAATAGTTTAACAACTGTTGGACGAGTATGCATGATTATGCGGGGATTCTCAGGAAGTGTTGAAGAAAGAGTCAGAAGCATCCTAAATAGGCTATGCCTGGCCTCTTTTCTCTGGGTGCGGTTAGTTTTTGTGTAACAAAGCAGACTACAAAAGTCTTGCCAATACGAATTGGCATTAAAT
>JACSSI010000236.1 GCA_014879345.1 Anaerolineae bacterium
CTGCTGGCAACGTTTCGCTAAAGTTTCCTTTCAGCAGAATAAACTCTTCAGGGGAGAAACTGACACCTTCGATAAAATCTGCCTCAGCTAACTGAACTTCAGCCTCAATCGCTTCAAAGAAGGCATCGCGCTGGGCAAACCGCACATAGTCCAGTCTGACAAAAGGAGACACTTTATTTAGTTTGATGGTGCATTTTAAGATATAGCCCAGGGAGCCGTAGGAATTGGGCAGCATGTAAAAAATGTCTGAGTTGACTTCTGGGGAACAGTGGATGACTTCGCCTGTACCGGTGAGCAGATCAAATTCAGTGACCATTTCATGAACCAGGCCAAACTTGAAGCTGGATGATTGCCCGCCCAGCCCCGCCACCGCGCCGCCCACGGTGATGGAGCGCAGTTCTGGCACGGCTTGGGGCATCATGTCATACACCAGGGTGGCTTTAACCAGATCATAAAACGTGGTCATGCCTTCAACAACGGCCGTGTAGGTATCGGTATCGATGCTGAGTACCTGGTTAAAGTGGCGCAGGTCTAAATTTGGTTTTTTGTCGCGCTCTTTGAAGATGTGTTTGACATTTTTCTTCAGGGAGATGCTTTCGTTTTGGGCGAGAAGGGTTTTGAATTGTTGGACGGCTTCGGTTTCTTTTTGTTGGTGTTCAGTCGCGGAATGTAATGTGTGTATCATAGCGTTGTCTAACTTTTGAATAGATTTCCGGCAAAACAAGGCGGATTGCAGCCGATCATATCGAAGTCGGATACGAATTTCAATGTTTTCTACCATGTGCCTGTTTTTGCTCAACGAGTCGGAAACATGACCTATTCAGCCGATTTTTCGTCTTTGTGCAGTGCTTTCAGCAGAAATTCTGGCAGCGCCTCGGTATAAAGCGCCCAATTGGTGGCGACATGTTCATCATCCAACAGGCGCAGCATCATCATGCCCAGCAAGGGGCTGGCAAAAAGCCGGGCCGCTAACGCCGGATCAACGGCATCAATTTGCCCCAAGGCTATCAACTCTTCAAAATATTGCTCCATGACGGAAAACATGGGCGCATATATCTGCTCATACACTTGTGTGCTCAGGTCTGCATCCATGATCATTTCTGGCAGCACCACTTTTAGCGTTTGAAAGCTGCTGTCCATCTCTGCCATGCGATTGCTCACAAATGTGCTGATAAATGTTTCAAAATCAACTTGTTCTGCTTCGGCCGCATTCACATCTTCTGCTTCTCCTTCAGAGAGGCGGGCGATAATCGCCGTCAAGATGCCATCTTTGTTCTTGAAGTAATTATAGATTGTGCCATCGGCGATACCGGCTTTGCTGGCAATCTGTTTGATGGTGGTGCGCTGAAAGCCTTGTTCGGAGATGACTTCAATCGCCGCATCGATAATTAGATTTCGCCGTGCTTGTATCAGTTGTTCTTGAAAGGTATCACGCATCAGAGCATCCAAATTTTTCATATAGCAGGTCAGCCGCCATTTTAGGGCCATCCCACTTTGCCATCACCAGGGCAAATGCTGCCGCTTTCTGTTTCGCTTCTTCATCATACAGCAGTTGTGCAATTGCTGCTTGCACTTTTAGCGAGGGGTCTTTCGATTTTGGCACGCGAATGGCAAATCCTTTGCGTACCAAAGCGGCAATATTGGCATCTTGTTCGGGCTGCATACCAATGCCTACCACTGGTTTTCCGGCATAGGCCGCCGTCATAATGGTGCCTACGCCGCCATGAATTACGGACAAATCGACCAGTTTGTTTACTTTGTGGGCTGGCAACCAATCCGTCACCAATACATTTTCAGGAATGGTAACATTTGGCACTTTGTCTAAAAAGTTTTTGACAGGCGCAATCACCCTATACGGTTTGCCTGCAAAACTTTCTACAATATGCGCCACAATTTGCGGCGTTCCCGAACTGCCCATGGCGAAATAGATCAACGGTTTGTCATGCGGCAGATTTTGAATTGTTTCGGGGATGGGAAAATCCTGCTGGGCCATCAAGGGGCCAATAAAATAATGATTGGGCGGCAGCACCGCATCTGTGAACTCGGCTGGTTCGGCGACCATGTTGAGATCGCCGCTCCAATAGTCGAAAATTGAGGGGAAGCCTTTGACGCCGTATTGTTTTGCTACTTTGTTCAGGACGTTTAAGATGCCTACTCGCATCCACACGTTGATGAAGCCAAATACAACCCAATCGGCTATCTTTTTGGCTGGTTTGAATTTGATGGTATCAGTCATGCCCGCGCCGTGGGCAAAAAAGCCTTCCAGCCAGGTCGATTGCATCGTCCAGACCAGGGGGATGCCTAAAATCTGGCAGGTTAGGGGAATGGTGACGTATGATCCTGTCAAAACGGCCGTTGGCTGCAATGCCTGCAAATAAGCCTTTTCATTCTCGACGCGCACAATCGTTTCTTCTTTGGTAAACCCTGAGCCAAATTTTTCGCCTTTGTCCACTTTATACAGAAATTCAATCTTTTCCGGCGTTAATCTCGGTTCCATCTTGTGAAGGGCAAAACCTTCTTCCTCAATCAGACGCTCAAATTCGCCGCCATCAGATATGAATTGAATGGCAAATACGCGGCTGGCATCAGGGTGCTGCCGAACGCCTTTGGCAATTTCAATCATGCGCGTTGTTTCGGCTAAATTAAAGGCGGCGGGGGCAAACAGTAATGTTTTCTTTGGCATAATAGGCTCTTGTGGTAACTATTGAAGTGTCGCTGAGGTAGGTTGCCCCTCTCCCCAGCCCTCTCCCCAAAGGGGAGAGGGAGTGGTGTCGCCTCCCCATTTTAGGGGGAAGGTTAGGGTGAGGGAGATGGGGCAAACCACTTTGGCTTCGACAGGCTCAGCCGCCGCTACACTGGCAGTAGCCAGAAAGTTTTAGTTACCGGCCACCCATTCCCAGGCTGTGTCGATGTCGTCAGTGTGGAAATATTTAGCATCTTGGGCGTAGAAGGGATCGGCAAGGCTGGCAATTATTTTTTCTAAACGGCCGTTTCCCACCACCGCCAATCGCTCAATTTTCTTATGATATTCCTTACCAAATTTGATATCCGTTCCCCACGCTTTGGCTTCTTCGCCTGTCAGCTCATCGAGCTGCAACAACAGCCCGATTGACCCTTCTTGCGCTACCAGGGCGCCCACTTCCGGGAAAAGTGTTTCGGTATAATCTTCCTTGGTCACTTTGCCTACCACACGATACCCTACTACGTTTCCTGCACTTTCAGACATTTTTTCTATCATGATTTTCCTCACTTGAAATAGATTTGTTACCATCATGAATAGTCGTTCATTAAAATGAATTTATATTCATCACGATGGGATGATAAACAATTCCGGCGGCTGTGTCAATGAAAAAACGCGGATCGGGCAAAAAGGGAAAACGGCCGTTTCCTCCATAAATTTCCAAAGTTGTTTCAAGTGTGGCAGTGGCTCCCGCCCCACGAAGTGTACCGAAAAAATTAGCCTGTGTTTTTCAGCCCTTCAGCAATGCCGTTAATGGTGAGGAAAATGGCTTGCAGAATTTGCTGGGCTTCTGGGCCAGTTTGGTCAGGCAGCGCCCGCAGGCGGCGCAGCAGCGACACTTGCAGGAAATTCAACGGGTCTACATACGGGTTGCGCCGCCGGATGGTGCGTTTCAAGGTTCTGGTATTTTCCAGCAGTTCGCTTTGTTCTGTCACCAGCAGCACAAGGCGACACGTTTCCTGATAGGCGGCGGAAATCTGCCCGTAAACCGACTCGCGCACGACTTCATCTTCAACCAGCCCGGCATATAGGCGGGCGATGCCCATGTCGGCTTTTGCCAGGGCTAATTGGGCATTGTCGATGGTGTGGCGGAAGAAGGCCCACTCCTGATACATGGTTTGCAGTTGGGGGATGTCGTCGGAGGCGGCGAGGGCTTGTCCCAGGCCGTACCAACCGGGCAGCACATGACGGCTTTGCATCCAGCTAAAGCCCCAGGGAATAGCACGCAGCCCATCCAGCGAGGCTTTGCCGGCACGACGGGAGGGTCGGGAGCCAATGCGCATTTGGCTGAGTTCGTTGATGGGGGTGGCTTGCTGCCAGTAGTCGAGCAGGGCGGGGGTTTCGTAGATGAGTTCTCGGTAGGCTTGGTAGGAAACGGCCGTTAACTCATCCATCGCCTCGCGCCATGCTTGTTTGGGGGCAGAACGTTCGCGGTGATAAGACGGCACACTGTTCAACAGCACCGCGTGAACCACCTGCTCCAGATGCCGTCGGGCAATGGCGGGATGGCCGTAGTTTTCGTCGATGACCTCGCCTTGTTCGGTGATGCGAATACGGCCGTTTATAGAGCCAGGCGGTTGGGCCAAAATAGCGCGATTGGTGGGGCCGCCACCACGTGCCACCGTGCCGCCGCGTCCGTGGAACAGCGTCATTTTTACATTGTGGTTGTGGCAAACGGCCGTCATCGTTTCCTGCGCCTGATACAGTTCCCAGTTCGCCGCCAGATAGCCAGCGTCTTTGTTGCTGTCTGAGTAGCCAATCATGATGGTTTGCTGATTGGCTACTCGCGTCATATGTTTGGCGTAAATGGGATGGGTGAAGAGGGCGGTCATCACTTCGGGGGCGGCACGCAGATCTTCACGGGTTTCAAAGAGCGGCGCAAACATCAGCCCATCGCTTTCCGATTCGGCATGGAGGCAAAGGCCATGCCAACGCGCCAGCAACAGCGGCGTGAGCACATCTTCGGGGCCGTGGCTCATGCTGATGATGTAGGGGCCGAGCAGTTCAGTGCCGTAAAAGCGCACGGCTCGCTGCAATATTTGGAACAGCGCCAGCGTTTCCACCGTTTCGGGCGCTAAATCGGACAGATTGCTCAAATCAGGGATGGGGTCGCTGAGGAATCCAGTTAAGGCGGCGGCGCGTTGAGCACCGGATAGCTGGGCAAAGCCTGTCATCATGCCGGTTTTGTGCAGCAGTTCATCGAGAACGGCCGTGTTGTAGTCGCTGTATTGGCGTATGTCCAACCGAGCAACATGCAGCCCAAAAACTTGAGCCTGGTCACGCAGCCGCGCCAGGTCGGTGGCGGCCAGGTCGGCCATGCCCCCTTCACGCAGGGAGATATCCATCAAATCGAGCGGTTCCCGCAAATCAGCCATGCCGCGTAAGCGCAACGGCGGTTTTGGCTCGCCCTTGAGTCGGCCCACCATGTCGCCGCGAGAATCGCTGGCTAAATCGGCTTTGAGCACGGCGGACCAGAGGCGATACGGTTCATGAGGATACCGAGTCTGTAGGTAGGCAACATGCTCAGAGCGATCCCGGGCGGCGGCAACGGCCGTTGTCAAAGCCGGGCTAATCGTCGTCAACCGGTCAGATACACTCAAGGAACGGTCTAGTACCCGCGTGGCGGCTCGATGCCGTTCCAACGCCAAGCCCCGATGCAGCCGCAGCGTTTCAGCCGTAATATCGGCCGTTACATTGGGATTGCCGTCGCGGTCACCGCCAATCCAGGAGCCAAAGGTGAGAAAGCGTTCGGGCGGCGTCAACGCGGGGTAATGCACCGCCAACGCCTCGCGCATCGCTTCATACACAGCGGGCAGCACCTCCCACAAGGTAATGTCAAAGTAATACAAACCAGTACGCACCTCATCCGTAACCGTAAGCTGGTTGCTGCGACTGTGATCCGTCACCCACAAGACAATGACTTCGGCCATAATTTGCTGCTCCGCTTTGCGCCGTTCGGCTGGCAGCAGGTCACGCTCTTGCAAGTCGGTGAGCGCTTTGGAGAGACGGCGCAGTTTGGCAATGACGGTTCTTCGTTTGGCCTGGGTGGGATGGGCGGTGAACACGAGGTCTACGTTTAAGTTTGCCAACAGCTCGGCCATTTCAAACTCGTCCAGCCCCATCTGGCGCAGGGTGGCAATGCCTGCCGCTATGGATTCACGTAACGGCCGGGGATGCGCCTCGCGTTCCCGTTGACGCAGCACAGCCACACGGTGCTGCTCTTCGGCCAGATTGACCAGTTCAAAATAGATGGCAAAACTGCGGGCGATGAGGTCAGCTTCGTTTAGATCAAGCTGGCTGACAATTTCGTTCAGGCGGCGGTCGATGGCGGGGTCGCCGTCGGCACGACGCGCTTTGGAGAGAGCACGGATGCGTTCTTCTAGCTCAAACAGTTCCACGCCAGCTTGTTGGCGCAACACTTTGCCCAGAATGTCGCCCAGCAGGTGGATGTCGGCGCTTAACAGGGTTTGAGAATCATTTTTGTGCATAAGGTTTCCTTTTGCGGATTATGGGCCAGTGTTTCACGCTTTGGTTTTCTAACGACTCGACCCAGCGTCATTGACTATCGCTTTTATTAGATTTTTAGGGAAAGGCAAACTCTATTTTTCCTGTGACAGATTGTAAATGTTGGCAGAAGGGTAAGCAAACCCACCCCTGACAAGCTAAATAGAATCAAAAACATGTCTAAAGAGATGATCCAGCTTACTCGGCTTCACTTTAGGTTGGCTGTGGTTTAGATAATAGACCAACCACATAAAGATTAACGTGGATACCAAAAGCAGCAATACAAAAGCACTAACAAAATCTGCGATGGTCAAAACACGGGAAAGCCCGTATTGGATGCTGTCATCACCAGCTTGCAGCGGCGCAAGCTGAGCTTCCACCACAGCATGCACCGCTGGTGTGTAAAAAGAACGGAAGACACTGTATAAAACAACAAGCACCGTAGAAACAAACAAACGCATACGCATGGCAATCCTCCAAAACAGGGCGCAAACAAGCGTGCCACTAAAACACTTCGGTAAGAAAAACGTGACCGGTTGCAGGTGACTGGTAGCACATGATTTCAAATGCGCCTACTTGCCACTGGCAACACGCCACAAAAGATTATTTTGCAAATAATTCGCGTAACTTATGGGGGAAATTGAGTGTGTGTCATGCCAGCCTCCACCGGGGAAGTTTATGCAATATCACTTGCGGGTCTTGCCCCTGTTGACCATTAAATTGATAAATGATGTGGAGTTTTTACTAAAAACACCCCGCATATATGGGATATATTACAAATATTCCCTACAAAAGTCAATATATTCCGGTCTATTTGTTTGTTTCTTACAGTTTTCTGAGGTGCGTTTATATGAAAAATAACTGATTTATACCGGGCTGCATAAACGCAAAAGGGTGCGGTTTAAAGTTGTGTATGAGACTACAAAAGTCTCCTCAAATTTAATGCCAATTCGTATTGG
>JACSSI010000237.1 GCA_014879345.1 Anaerolineae bacterium
CGTTTCCAAAACGGGCAGCCAGGCAGCAGGCAGTGTTTCATCACCGATGATGGTATCAGCGGTATAGGCTGTCCATTCACCCTCGAGATAGCGGCGTTGGATGGATTGTACCTCTGTTAGAGCAATCTCTAGTTCTGCGGTGCGTTCAGCCACACGTTGTTCCAAAAGTTCTTGAGATTTCTTTTGCTCATTTACCAATGCCCGCAGATCATCCAGCAGGAAGTTGAAGCCAATAGCGAGGTCTGTGAGGACGTCGATGCCTTCAGGGATGGGGATGTCGATATCCATGTCACCTTGAGCGGCATAAGCCAGGGCATCTAACAAGAGTTGAGCCTGCTCGTTGACTTTTTCTTTGTATTTTTGGAAGGTTAACTGTTGCGCCATAAGTTACCTCAGTAGTAGGGTGTTATAGATTTTAATCGGTATGCAGCCAGGCTGTGGCTTCGTCTCGGCTTGTATAATATTTCATGTGATGTGTGCCACTTGCTTTCAAGGCAAAGTCGATCATCACTTTTACGATACGGCTGTTCCCCAGAACGGCCGTTTTCCCCAATTTAGGGTTTTCCATAAAATCACCAACAGAGCGGCGTAAGTTTGGGTTTACGCGCCCCAGGTCCGTGGTATCAATAAAAGTTTTGAGTTTTTCGCCGTCCGGAATATCCGCCAAAACGGTTTCAAGGTCTTTCATATAAGATTGCAGTTCTTCTTCAGTGAATTCGCCACTGATTGAAACTTGTAAAATGCCATCATCGCCGGTGTGGAGTGTATAAGCCATTGTTTATCTCCCAATCACGTCTAAAAATTTCAACCAGACTCCTGTTGAGTCTGTTCAATGGTTTGTTGTATGCGATCTAATAACTGTGCTTTGGTACCCAATTGGGCTGCGGACTTGTTAGCCCCAATGAGTTTACCAATTTCTTGTTGCGCAATATTCAAAATAGCTTCACGGTCAACACCTCTCCGAATCTTATCTGTAATGGTGCGGACTTGACGTTCTCGTTCAGCACGGGCTTGTGCTGCGGCCAAAAGCTGCTTGTTTTCGATGATTGAACTCAGCATGGTTGCTAACTGTTGCAGCAGCGTTTCTTCTCTGTCGGTTAAAGCGTTGGCTTTTGTGCTGCCGATATTCAATGTACCAATTGCCTGGCCTGCGCTAAAAATTGGGGCAATCATTGATGATTTAATGATATTGTCTGAGCTTGGGCTGCTGCTGACAATAATACGATTGTCATGTAATGCTTTAGCCATAGGTGTATCAGCCAGCGGAATCCTGGTTCCGACGGGGGTGTTCATCTCAACGCCTTTATGACCGATAATTTCCAATGTTTCTCCATCTGGTTGCAGCATTGCCAGGCTGACCCGGTCAACTTTTAAAAGGTCAGGAATCCGGGCGAAAACCACATCGAATACCTGGTTGAGTGTTTCGACGTTGCTCATTTCCGCGCTGATTTCGTTGAGTAAACCAAGGCGTTTTGCTTGCTCTTGTGTTTGTGCCAGCGCTTGTTGTGTTTGTTCTGTCAGGCGGATGTTTTCAACACGCGCACTTAGCTGCTCGGCGACGGCTGCCATGATTAAGGCGGTATCTTCGTCAAGTTGTTCGGTGTCTGCTTCATTGAAAACGGTTAGATGGCCGATGGCTTCACCATGTACCATGAGGGAGTGAGACAGGTGACCATTTGAGGCGGGAACGGCCGTTTCCCTATTTAGTTCATTCGCATCTGCTTCATCAATCGCACTCAACTGTCCCAAACTATAGACAAAACCAGTGTCCTTTTCCTCGATGACAGACAAATATTCTTCCCAACTTTCTCGTGTCAGGCGGCGAGTTAACGCATCCAGCTCAGCTACCACTTGCTGATTCCTTACTAACGACCGTGCATTCTCCAGCGCGACAGCAATTTGAGCCGCAAGCGCAGATTGAATTTGCAGATCTGCTGATTCGAACCGATTGACAGTGGCTGATTGCACATCAAGAACGCCAATAACCGTATCACCCACAATCATAGGCACGGCCAATTCTGCACGAGTGTCTGGCAACAGCTTGTTTGGCAGCCAATTGGGATCATTTGCCACATCATTGATGAGAACTGCTTGTTTAGTGCGGGCTGCCTGCGCCACCAGAGATTGTTTGGCGTTGACAGCAATCATATCATCACCATGCGTGCCATATTCTGCTGCATCTGGATGCCAGCCGCAGGCTTGAATCCGCAAATTTTTGCCGCTTTCATCGACAAGGAAAATATGGCAGTGGTAGAGGTCAAACCGTTTTTGCGTTTCCTGTACAATCACTTCCATCAGTTTTTGTGGGTCTTGAATTGATGTGATCTGCGTGCCGAGGTCTGCTACAGTTTGCAAATCCGCTGCTTGCCGTGCCACATCTTGCAGCAATTGTTCCCGTTCTGCCCCTGCTTGCTGCCTTTCGATTAAATTGGCAATGGTGGCGCTAAACGCGGAGAGCAGCTCTGGTAGATGGGGTTGAAGCGGCTGCTGGCTAAAGAGATTGTCTGCAAATAACAAGCCGATAGGTTGACCCTGACTCCATAATGTGGCTGTTAGATTCCAGCCATGTCCCACAACCTTACCATCTTCAAATAAATCGATATCTTCATTCACGGTAAGCCGTTCATTATGATACAAGAATCTGTGCATCCAAGAGGTATCGGCAAGAACATGAACTTCATGGTATTCATTTCGCAATTCGCCATCGACACCGATGCCGAACGTGCCATGCACTACTTTTCGTTCTGAGTCGAGTAAATGAAGCCCTAGACGATCATATCCCAAAATGTCGTGGCCTAATTGAATGGCTTCTCGATATAGTTCGTCTGGATTTTCCAGACTAGAGAGATGGATGCCAATCTCATGCAGTTCTTTCTGTTTTTTCACGAAGGTTTGTACGGTTTGTTCGCTTTCCAGGAGGGCTTTGTCTGTTTGGATACGGTCAATGAGTTGGGCGATGGTAGACGCATAAGCGGTTAGGATATCTGGTTGGGAAGGCAGTAGTGGTGCTTGTGAAAGCAAGTTATCGGCAAAGAGGACGCCTATCGGTTTATCTTCTTGCCATATAGCAGCCACCATATGCCAACCGCGCCCGATTACTTGATCTCGTTCAAACAAGTCTTCATCTTCTTTAACGATAATGCGGTCTGTATTATAGATAAAGTTATTTATCCAGGGTTCGTTTTTAAAAGAAAAGACGTTATCTTGTTCAGAGCGCACCTTGCCAGTTGGATCTACACCATAAGTCCCGTTCATGGTATTGTTTTCAATGTCCAGGAGATACAAGCCTAAGCGATCGAAGCCTAAATGTTCTTGCGCTTGTTGGATGACTTGTTTGTAGAGTTCGTCCGGGTCATTGATGCTGGTTAGGTTTTGGCTGACGGTGAGGAGTGCCTTTTGTTGGTGGAGCACTTCTTGCAATGTTTGTTCGCTTTGACGTAAGGCGTTGTATGTTTGCAGACGGTCAATGAGATTGGCGGCATCGGTACTATAAGCTGCGAGTAGTTCAGGCAGGTGAGGCTGGAATGGCTGCCGACTAACCATATTATCGGCGAATATTATGCCAATGAGTGTTTCCCGAATCTTCATGGATGCTGTTAGATGCCAGCCACGGCCGATAACTTCTTGGCCTTCTAGCAACTCGGTATCTTCTCTGACATAGATGCGATCTTGGCTATAGACAATTTTTTTAACCCAAGCCCCATCGGAGAAATTGAAGACATCATGTTTGATCGATATGAGTTCTCCGTCGGGGTTGATACCGTAGGTGCCGCTTAATAATTCTTTTTCGAGGTTGACAAGGAACAGGCCTATTCTATCGAATCCCAGACGCTCACGGGCTTTGATGATGATTTGTTGGTAGAGTTCATCCAGGTCTTGGATGCTGGATAATTCCAGGCCAACATCATGCAAGGTTTGGAACTTGGCTAGAAGTTGGATTGACTCTTCTTCGTGATGAGTTGTGTTGGTTGGATTTGTGGTTTCCATAGGTGTCTCCACAGGTTTGCCGATTTATTATTCTGGTTTGTTTAGCCTGACTACTGCATGTTTTAGATTGAGTGCTTTGCCTAGCTCGGCAACGGCCGTTTGTAAGGCACTTTCTACGGTAGGCGCATTTTGAATTTTCTGGCTGATCTCGTTGACCATTGATTCACGGTTAGCACGTCGTTGTGTGGCTTCAAATTGCTGCGCATTTTGCAGGGCGACGGCAATGGTACTAGAGAGGGTGGTGAGCAGCGGGATATCTTCTTTATCATATTTGCGCCGTTCTTGTTGACCATTGAGGCCGATGACGCCAATCACTGCTTCACCCACGATCATGGGGACGCCAATGTATGTGTTTGAATCTATACTTGTATTGATAATCTCACCGCCACTTGCTGCAACAGCATCTGCAACGGTTTGATCAACGGGATTGTTGATAATGGGTTGGCGCGATTGATAAATTTGGGCGGTAAACCCACCTTTGTTATCCAATGTTCTGGGAGGGACATTCATGGGGCCATCAACTCTGTTTGTAAAATAGGGGAAGTTGATAGTGCTTGTCTTTTCATCCACCAGTGCGATGTAGACGCTGTCGGCTGAAAAGGTTTCTATCAGTCGATCACCTACGGCATTGACCAGATCATTGATGTTTAACTGGGTACTGACCAGTTCACTGATTTCGTTTACTGTGGAAAGTTCGGCAGCTTGTGTTTCGATTTCCTGACGTCCCAGCTCTGTTTCTTCAAAGAGACGAGCGCGGTCTAAGGCTTCTGCTACTTGTGCGGTGAGGCTGATCAGCAGGTTGCGTTTCTCTTCACTGATGGGTGTGCCATCTGGATTGCGCACGCCGATTTTGCCGATGACGGTATCTTGGATTTTAACGGGGCTAATGAGTTCGTTGTGTCCATTTGCGCCACTTGCCTCATTTGCTTTGTTTTTGCCGTTTATCAGGTCTTGGGTCGTGAGGGTTTTAAGGCCGGTTTGGTTGAACTCGAAGCCCTGGAACGGCCGTTTATCTGCGGTTGTCGTCATAAAGGCTTGCCAACTTTCACGGGTCATCGCTCGTTGCAACGCATTTACACGTTCAAGCTGGGCTTCTAATTCCTGCTGTAACTGTTTTTGTTCATTGGCTGATGCCACCTGTTTGGTGACATCATGGGCGTAACCAACCATATTTTGTATTTGCCCAGATTCGTCTCTAAGAAGCACTTTTGTCAGGGTTTGGTATCGCTTTTCACCGTTTAACAAAAGCTCTTCTTCTGCAATCACCATTGTTTCTTCGCTTTCCATTAATGCTTCGTCTTCAGCGAGTAAGGTTTCAGCAATTTCTCGAGGGAGGCCAATATCCAGAACAGTTTTGCCAATGAGAGCATCAGGTTCCAAATGAGTTGTTTCTGCATAAGCTTTGTTGACCATTTGGTAACGATGTTGGCTATCTTTAACAAAGATCCAGTCTGGAGTTGAGTCAATGATGGTTCTCATTAAGGTTTCATTGCGTCGAATGGCTTCTTCCGCTTGCTTTCGGGCAGTGATGTCGGTCATGTTAACGGCCGTCATGACCGGTTTCCCCTGTTCATCTCGAATGAGAGAAATAATCTGTTCTACTGGAATAAGCCCTCCAGATTTTGTTACGATGGTACTCTCCCCTTGCCATATGCCATGCTGTTGTAAATAGGCCATAGCTTCTTGGCGCTGGCGCGGGTCACGGTCTGGCGGGTCGAATATAGAAACATGCTGACCAATTAGCTCATCTAGGGAATAACCTAATTGTTGCAGACCGACCTGGTTCATAAAGCGCACAATGCCATCCAGAGAGGCTGTTGCAATGATATTGGGTGCGCTTTGGATAATGCTCACTTGCTCATTGGCTTGGGCAAAAGCGCGGGCGTTCTCCAGAGCGACAGCTATTTGTGCCGCCAAAGTGGATTGAATTTGGATATCGTTTGCTGTGAAATAATCGACTTCTGTGGCTTGCACATCCAGCACACCCAAGACCTTATTACCGACGATGAGCGGTACGGCCAGTTCAGAACGGGTATCTGGAAGCAGTTCGTTGGGCAGCCAATTGGGGTCGTTCAACACGTCGTTGACGACAACTGCCTGTCGGTTGAGAGCGGCTTGTACTACCAAAGACTTTTGCGAATCCATGGCAAGTGTGGCTGTGCCATGTGTGCCATATTGAGGAGCATCCTGGTGCCAGCCACAAGCACGAATGCTCAACTGTTTTCCAGCGTCATCCATCAAGAAAACGTGGCAATGGTAAAGGCCAAACCGTTTTTGTGTCTCTTGCACGACCATTTCCAACATTTTCTGTGGGTCTTCAATAAGAGAAACTTGCGTACTGAGGTCTGCTACTGTTTGCAGTTCAATTGCTTGTTTTTCCAGGGTTTTCTCAACTTGTTTTCTTTCTGTGATGTCTCGGTGCATGGCGAGGAAACCAATGATCTGACCAGATTCGTCCTGGATTGGATTGTTGTTACCTTCAATATTGACTAAACGGCCGTCTTTGGTTTTGTTGATGATCTCGCCGGCAATAATGCCACCAGACAGCAGCGTTTGCCAGAAGTATTCATAATTTTCCTGGGGGATAAGGCCAGACTTGATAATACGCGGTGTCTGACCAATTGCTTCCTCTTTGGCATAGCCATAGATGTCAACAAAGGCGTCGTTGACATAGGTGATGACACCATCATTGTCTGTCAGGAAAATGGCATCAGCAGAACGTTCCATACCTAATTTGAATTTTGTTAGTTCTGATTCAATCGCTTTCCGTTCGGTAATGTCTTCGGCAATGCCCAGGAGGTATTGGGGCTGTCCCTGGTCATCCAAAATGGGCACTTTGGTGGTATGTAGATAACGAGTCCCTTTGTGAGCTGTTTGGATCGATTCTTGTGGAATATCCACAATGGCACCAGTTTCCAAAACTTCGCGGTCTTTTCTGGTGAAAAAGTCTGCTTCTTCCTTGGGGAAAAAGTCGTAGTCAGTTTTACCCACCAGTTCTTCAACTGGAATGCCGAGCAAGTCTGAGCCAGCTTGATTGTAACGAAGAAAGCGTAAGTCTTGCGCATCTTTAACAAATATCATCAGTGGCAAACTGTCAATGATAGTATCCAGGAAATTGGCGTTGCTTTGCATTTCGGCAGTGAGCCGTTCTTGTTCTGTAAATAATTTGGAGTTTTGAATGGCAATGGCAAGCTGCCCGGCTAA
>JACSSI010000238.1 GCA_014879345.1 Anaerolineae bacterium
ATGTACACGCCATGTGAGAATTCTCTCACCTGCGCCAGCGTTTCCTGCGCAATTCGGACACCTTCCCTGGTCGGTTTTTCAGCCAGTCTCATGCGCTCCCGCTGCGCCTCCGGGATGACCATGCCGGGTACTTCATAGTGCAAAAACTCAGCGTTACGGCCGTTATACAGCGGCTTGATCCCCGTCACCAAAGGCAGTATCGGTTCCTCGTAGGTGGCTTCATACAGGTCGATAAACTGTCTGGCGGCAGCGGGGTCAAATACCGGCTGGGTTAAGGCAAAGTCTGCGCCATTTGTGATTTTTTTGCGCAGGAGGCGCATTTCGCGTTCCGGATCACTGGGTGTCAGGCTGACGGCACAGCCTACGGTGAAACTGGTGGCCTGATCGATGGATTGCCCCGCCTTATCGACGCCTTGATTAAACTGCTGCTTGATCATCTGAATCAAACCGGTAGGCACGATGTCGTAGCTGTCCATCGCCTCCGGAAAATCACCAATGCGCGTGGGGTCGCCCATGACCACAAACAAGTTGCGGATGCCCATGGCGTGCGCCGCCAGCAAGTCGCCCTGGATGCGCAGCAAATTGCGGCCGCGTGTGGGAAAGTGCAGCACCGTCTCCAGTCCCACGTTTTGCTGGACGAGATGCGCCGCCGCCCAGGCGCTCATATGCATCCGTGCCAGCGGACTGTCGGCCAGGTTGAGCATAGTCGCACCTGCTTCTTTGAGCATTTTGGCGCCGGCCAGCAAACGCTGGGTGGCAATGCCGCGCGGCGGGCTCATCTCGACGGTGACAACGAATTTGCCTGCGGCTAAATCCTGGGCAAGCTGAGTAGGCTTGTCCGCAACGGCCGTTCTCTCTTCACTCCTGTCCGCAACCTGAATGGTGGGCAACGGCCGTTTGACTGCCAGCGGATTATCCAACGCCGACCGCATCGCCTGAATATGTTCCGCCCGCGTGCCACAGCAGCCGCCCACGATACGCGCCCCTGCCTCCACAAACGACCGGGCATACTCGCCAAAATAGGCAGGCGTGGCCGGGTACATCACCCGTCCGCCCTCCAACTGCTCCGGCCAACCGGCGTTAGGCGCTGCCGATAACGGCCGTTCCGGCACAGCCTCATGCATCATCGCCACCAGACGCAGCACATTCGCTGGCCCAGTCGAGCAGTTGACACCAATCACGTCCACATCCAATTCGGCCAGCTTCCGCGCCGCCTCATCAGGTGACAGACCGAGCAGCGTGCGGTCATCGCGGGTAAAGGTCATTTGGGCGACGATGGGAATGGTTGTAGAAAGGGTACGGGCGGCAGAAACGGCCGTTTTCAATTCCTTAAAGTCCGACATCGTTTCAAACATCAGCAAGTCCACGCCGCCCGCTTCGGCATAAAGCAGCGCCTCGATTTGCTCGGTAAAGGCTTCCGCCGCTTGCACCACCGACACCCGTCCCAATGGTGCTAACGTGGCGCCCAACGGCCCAATCGAACCAGCCAGCAGCACCGGCTTAAACGAACTGGCGATCACCCGCCGCGCCACGTCTACCGCTGCCTGGTTAATCGCCGCCACTTCGTTTTGCAGCCCGTGTTCAGCCAGTTTAAACCGGTTGGCGGCAAAGCTGTTGGTTTCGATGATGTCGGCACCTGCCTCAATATATTCCCGATGAATTTCAGCCACAATGGAAGGATTCTGTAAATTGATACTGTCTAAACTACTATCGGCTGGCACCCCCTTGGCATGAATCAGCGCCCCCATGGAGCCATCTAACAGCAACGGCCGTTCCCCCAACCGTGCTAAAAATTCATCTCGTTTCATGTCAAAAACCCTCTCTTCGTGTCATAAAACTGCAAAGGGCGCAAAGAATATCAAAGAAAAACCTTTGCGTTCTTTGCGCCCTTTGCGGTAAAAAATGTCAGCAATAAACGATCTACTCGTTATTATAGAACAACTCTTGAATCAACTGCGCCGCCGCCGCATTATCCAGCACCAGCACCTGCGCCCCATTTTCCGCACGATAACTGGAAACGTAACCATATCCCAGCACCTCGTTCCGAATATTTTCCTCCGGAATTTCGCTAATGGTTGTGGCGAGGGCTATTAACTGATCCAGGCTCAAATCCGTTTTCACGCCATTTTCAAGCTGGCGATAAATAGCAGGCGCTTTGGTCAGCAAACTGCCAACACCCATCGAGATCGCTTTATTTCGTGCCGCCAGCATCACCTGCTGTTGGCGACTGGCGCGTCCAAAATCATTATCGGCATGACGAGTGCGCGCGTATTTCAAAGCCAACTCCCCATCCAGATGCTGTGTGCCAGCCGGAATATACAAGGGGTCAAAGCCATAGTCCATGTCTGGATAAGTGGGATCGCTCAAATCCTGCGGCACATACACGTCAATGCCGCCCAGGAGGTCAATCCCTTTGGTCACGGCACTAAAATCGACCATGACGTAATGATCAAGAGGCACACCCAAATTGTAGGCAACGGTCTGCATCGCCAATGAAGCACCGCCTTCGGGGTTGTCACCCCCCGAACCGTACACAAAAGCGGTATTGATACGGTCTCGCCCCCGCCCTGGAATATCCACGTACAAATCACGGGGAACTGACAAAATCGAGATAGATTCTGTGACGGGATCAACAGAAACAATCATCATGGAATCTGTGCGCGAGATGAATGCTTCACCAGGGCGGCGGTCGATGCCCATGAGCAGCAAATTAACACGGTCTGTGCCACCCCACGGCTCAGAGGTAGGCACCAATGTTGGTGTGGGTATACCCAATCCCAGCACAGGCGCTAAGGCAGGGCCTTCTTGCTCAAGTGCCAGGTCTACGTCTGCCACTTCGATACCTTCCATGGGATTTAACGGCCGTTGTATCACCACCTGAAACGTGAGATAAGCAAATATAATGACAGCAATACTAGAAAAAACAAAAGCGACTGACAAAGCAAATGCCAGCCAGCCTGGAATGTGTGAGTTTGAACGATTCAACGTTATTTCCTTTGCATATTAATTATTGAACTGTTGCATATTTATACCTACACAGCCTAACGAGGTCTGAGCTTGTCGAAGCCTGAGCCTGTCGAAGGCTGAGCCTGTCGAAGCCCGGTTTCGCCTTCGACAAGCTCAGGCTGCACCGGTATAGATAGGAATATTTTAATGGTTAATTGACGCTACTCCTGAGTAACCATTCAACAATTCACGAATTCACCATTAATTATTATACCGGGTTATCGTGTGCAAGCAGTTTGAAACCCCATTGATTACCCTACAAATCATCAACCACTCACCCAATCATCATCAGATTCCATGACAAAGCCAGTTAAAAAGAAAAAGTTAATAAAAACCTTTGACAAGGCAGCCAAATAGCGTTAGATTAAGCAGTAAGAAAGAGTTTCATCTTTCATCACCATCAAACCTCGAAGCGCAGCGATATCTAATTCCTTTACTTCTTTGCGTTTTCACATGAAATTTCTTTCTAATCTCACAACTGCTTGATTATGGAAGGACTCCATGCCTCTGGATCGATTTGGCCGCAACATCACCTATCTTCGAATTTCACTCACAGACAAATGTAATTTGCGCTGCATCTACTGTATGCCGGAAGATATGACCTTCCGCCCTCGAAAAGAACTGCTTCAAGATGATGAAATTTTGCGCCTGGTCAGGATTTTTGCCAGCATGGGCTTCTATAAATTCCGCTTAACGGGTGGAGAACCCACTGTTCGCGCCAATATTGTGGATATTGTCAGCGGCATTGCGGCTACGCCGGGCGTGGAAACCATCGCCATGACCACCAATGGCCTGATGCTGCCCGAACTGGCCCAACCGCTGGCGGATGCAGGTTTGTCACGCGTTAATGTCAGCATTGATACCTTGAACCCTGAAAAGTTTAAGAAGCTCACCCGCTGGGGAGATGTGGAAGATGTGTGGCAAGGACTAGATGCCGCCAAAGCAGCCGGTCTGGGCATTAAACTCAATGCGGTCGTCGTACGCGGCTACAATGACAAAGAAGATGTTGTCGATTTAGCGCGGCTTACGCTTTTCAAACCGTGGCAGGTGCGCTTTATTGAAATGATGCCTTTTGGCGATGTGGCCGATTTCCAGCAAGCAGGGACGGTGAGCGAGGAAGAATTACGCACCACGATTGCGGCTGAGTTGGGGGAATTATCATTGGTGGATAACGGCCGTTTAGATGGTGAAGCCCGTCTCTACAAATTGCCCGACTCAGAAGGCACTATCGGCTTCATCAGTTCCGTGACACAACCTTTCTGTGCCAGTTGCACCCGCGCCCGCCTCACCGCAGACGGCCGTTTACGCCTCTGCCTGCTGCGTGAACAAGAAGTCAACCTCATGGAACCCCTGCGCAGCGGCGCCGACGATGAAGAACTCACCGCCATCATCAAAGAAGCCGTCTTCTGGAAACCGTGGGGACATAAACTCGACGAGCACGTCATCCCCCTCAACCGCGTCATGTCTGAAATTGGCGGGTAATTGGCCTCTCTGTTTTCTACGAATCTGATATACTTTCAACTAAACTTTTTTATCGATTCGTGACCAAACAACAGGAGGTTTACACATGAATCAACAGAAACGCCCAATAGGCATTACCTTATTGGCATTACTTGCAGGACTGGCAGCACTCTTAGCCATTGTCCACACCTTGCAACTGCTCCATTTGCTCCCCATTCCCGGCCCCTTTGGACAAGTAAAATTCTTTACCTTTAACCTGGTAGGGGCATTTATGTGGGGCATTTTAGCAGCCATTTACCTCTGGGTTGCCAAAATGCTCTGGTCAGTTGATGCGCGAGGCTGGCTATTCGTGGTGGTTATCGCCATCTTCAACTTGATTGTGATTGCGGTAGAGCTGCTAGGCGGATCCACTTGGCAGGCGCTCATGCCTGTCATTCTCGTCAACGGCTTGATTCTCATTTACTGCTTGCTGCCCGGCACAAAAAATGCATTTATTCCGCCAGCAGCAGCAGCGCCACCGGCACCGGCACCTCAACCTGAGCCTGAACCAGAAACGGCCGTTGCGCCAGAGCCGGAAGCAGAAGTAGTTGAAATTGAAGAAGTAGTGGAAGTAGTGGAAGTGGAAGAAGTAGTGGAAATAGAAGAAGAAACAGTCGCTGCTGTGGTGGAGAACGTGGATATTGAAGTGGAAACGGCCGTTGCCGCCGCCGCCATCGCTGCCGCCGCAGAAGAACCAGAACCAACAACCACCGACATCGTTGAAGAAGCCGCCCATGCCTCACCGGGCGAAACAGCAAAACTCGCCAACCACGCAGAATTCATAGAAGGCATCGGCCCTGTTTACAGCAAAAAATTGCAAGAAGTGGGCATCGATTCGCCCAAATCATTGCTGGAAGCAGCCGCCACCCCAAATGGCCGGGAAGAACTGGAAGAAAAAACCGGCATCAGCCACAAACTCATCATGAAATGGCTTCAAGCCGCTGACCTCTATCGCATTAAGGGCATTGGCACCCAGTATGCAGAATTATTGGTCACAGCCGGGGTAAATACCGTCCTTGAACTAGCCCAACGAAATCCAGAAAACCTGTACCAAACACTGCTTGAAGTCAATGAAGAAAAACATCATGTGCGCGAAGTACCTTCCCAAAACATGGTCACCAGTTGGGTGGAACAAGCCAAAGAACTGCCTCGCGTGATCAGCTATTAGCCAGACATTCCATCAAACTTGATTGCAGGAGGCGGTTCTTGAACCGCCTCCTGCCCCGCCTCGATTTTTTTGCTGGAAAAATTCCTCATGGATAGAAAAAATCGACATCTTTCAAAAATTTGGCGAAAAATGAGACCACTTCGCGCTATTTGGCGCGACACACTGCTGCTGGTACGTCAATTTTTATGGCCGCTGCTATTCTTTGGTGCGGCCGTATTAGTCAGCGGCATCATCTACCACAATCTCGCCCAAGAACTGGGGGAACCAATAGGCAGCAGCGACCTGGGTGAAGCACTCTACCATGTCATGGGGTTAACCTTCTTCCAACCGCTAGGCGACGAACTGCCTAATGATTTCCGCCTGGAGATCTTTTATTTTGTGATGCCTATCATCGGGCTAGTGGTGCTGGCACTAGGTCTAACTGATTTTGGCATTCTCTTCTTTAACCGCAGTCAGCGCAGCAAGGAGTGGGAAATGGCCGTTGCCTCCACATTTAACAACCACATCATTCTCGTCGGCTTAGGTCATCTGGGGTTCAGAGTCGCCCAAGAACTACACGAGCTAGACAAAGATGTGGTAATCATCGAAAAAAACCCGCAAGATACACTTATCAACCAAACACAAGCCATGGGATTCCCAGTCATCGTCGGTGATGCCCGGCGAGAAGAAGAATTGCGCAGTGCAAACGTTGCTCAGGCCAATGCTATGATCATCTGCACCCAGGATGACAGTATGAACTTGCAGATTGCCTTTAATGCGCGTAAGCAGAACCCAACCATCAATATGGTCGTCCGTATTTTTGATGAGGAGTTCGGCCGCACCATTAACGAACAATTTGGCTTTCGGGCAATGAGTGCCACCGGTATGTCCGCTCCCATTTTTGCCACAGCCGCTACCGGAGCAGATGTCACTCGCCCACTCACCATTGAAGGCGAATCACTAAGTCTGGCAAAGTTGATTGTGCCACGTCGATCACAGTTAGTAGGTATGAGCATGGCGAAGGTGGAAGAGCTGTATGACGTGAGTGTCGTCTTTATACGCCGCGCTGGCATATCCGATTTTCACCCTGCTGGCATACGCACGCTTGCAGCAGAAGACACAATTGCTATTTTTGGCGGACACAAACAAATTGGCCGCCTGGTAAATGACAACCTCTAGGTTTTTCTCGATGCCAAATTTCAAATCTACCGAAAGAAAGTCAACGTTTGGTCACTCATTCAATTTTTTTGTAACCAAAAGTTGAGCTTCTGGTTGCTCGTGAGACTCAAATTTAAGTGCCGCAGCATTTGAAAACGCTCTGATCAAGAAGCCACATATCTTGTTGTTATGCGTAAGTTTGGGTAATCTTACCAACGGTCTCTGGACATGGGACTTGATGCTTTATGCAGGCATGGCACACATTACAATAAATGAAAAGGGTTGTAGTACGTATACGCACTTATGAATGTTAAAAATTTATTTCGGTAATAAACTTGTCATTCCCACGAAGGTGGGAATCCATTTGCCACCACCTGTG
>JACSSI010000002.1 GCA_014879345.1 Anaerolineae bacterium
ATCTTGTTTGATTCTCTCACGGCCGTTTCCCATGTAAATTCCTGATTGTCGCTGAAATAGTAGTAGGTGGACCCATTGAGCATCGGCACAACAACAATACCACTGAAACCTTGCATTTGTGGCACCCAGAATTCACAATCATAGCCATCTCGCTGATCATACCTGGTGGCCCAAAAAGCATTGTTGTATTGGGAGCCATCTGTCGTAAGAACCCCGCGATCATCAGGGTTATTTTGTAGGGCTGCGGCTACGAGATCAGGATGCAGGATTTGCTCGCCGTCGGGGGAACGGCCGTTATTCTGCAAAAGTGTCGCAATCTTGGCAATATCATCCGGAACCCACCACAATCCATACCCGCCAAACGGCTGACCTTGCCAGTTATTTTCATTCGTGCGGGCTGTACTAAACACACCCGGCCCCATCTTTATTGGCCTGTAAACCTCATCGACCACAAAATCAAAGATATCAGCATCAGCACCAGCCTGAGTTTGCAGATAATTGTTCATGGCACTGGTGACGATGAAGGTGTCAGAGGTATGGTACACCCAGGTTGTGCCCGGCTCCGCGCCGTGCGGCCAACTGAGCGCCCCAGCCATCTTGCCCGCATACGTCTCTTCCGTCCAAAAAGGATGGCTGAAGAACTGATCTTCGTCGGCCATATCCTGGCTTGAGCCAAAGTTTCCCGTTGCCATATCCAGCGCATCGTCAAACGTTACCTGGCTCCAATCACCAGGGCTGTCCATCGTTTCCGGCAGATAATCTTTAATCAGCAAATCAGGAACGCCCGGATCATACTGTTGAGCCAGACGCATCAGTGCGATACTGGCAAAGGCAGATTTGGCCGTTGACCAGGATGGGGCACGCATAGAGTCACAGTAGGTGTAAGGGCCGTAGCGGGTAAAACATTCTGAGACGTAATTTACGCCATCTATTACCAACCCATACGTCGTTAAATGTTCACGGGAAAGGTCAGCGCCAAATTGGGTAATATCCGTGCCTGGATAATCTACGGCTAACTGCTCGATAGGCTTCGTTGGAAATCTGTTTGCCAGTTCTTGCGTAAAGTCAGCGCGAAGCTGGTCAGCAGCCGCGAGTGTTTGTGGATGATAATCAGCCTCAAGCAGTCCCCACAAATTGGCGCTGGGGTAATAACTCGTTTCCTGAGTAATCTGATACCAAACTTTAGAGATGCTGGTCTCGTTAAAAAGAAACATCATTGTGCCGTTAAATGTGGAGTTTTCGCCTTTGGGTACGAGCGTAAAGGGGAATGAGGCGCGGGTGTAACCCTGGTCGCCTGCCTCTTGCCAGACACGGCCCGGTTCGATGATATAGTTCCAGGTGGGATGGTCGGTGATGATCAGACCGCGTTGGGCCGGAATGAGATAGCCATCGTTTTGCACAAAGGCAAAATCAAACTGGGGTAGATGGCGCACCTTCAAATCTTCACCCGGATCGCCGCGAATGATCTCAATATCGCCAAATTGCTCTTCACCGATTAACTCCAGCCGCCCCTCGAAGAGGGTTTCAGGCGGGGCTGCATTTTCTGGAGGAGCAAATGCAGTTTCCTGTACAGGTGATGTGGCCTCAAATCCATCCATCAAATTCTCAAAGGTGAGGAGTTGACGCCCACTTTCTGGCGTGTCGGCGGATATACGTGTGGCGGCAGGCTGAACGGCCGTTTCTGTGTCCTGCGCGGTTTTCGTAACCATCACGGTTGGTGTAGGCACATCTGTAGCTGTCTGCTCGACAGGTGCCAGTTCAGAGGAAACTGGCTGGGTTGAATCTGTGCAGCCAATAAGAAGGAACAAAATCAGGAATATCGCAGCAATGGTATGGTTGGTCATCATCGACCCCTTTTTCAGAACGTCGCTAAACTCAAAATTCGCCAGTGACATGACTATACTTTACTGTGTAAAGCCTCTATTTCACTTATATTTCAGCAACGGCTAAGAAAACGGCCGTTTCCCTACTTCGGACCCGCCTGCCACCACATCGTCTGCCCATCCGTCGTCACTTCAATCGTGCCCAGTTCATCCGTGCGCAAAACAGTGGCGCCGATGGCCTGGGCGCGTGCCAGCACCTCGGGGTGGGGATGGCCGAAGCGGTTATCCACGCCAGCCGAAACGATGATGATTTGCGGCTGCACCACTTCCAGAAACGGCATTGAACTAGAGGTGCGGGAGCCATGATGCCCCGCTTTGAACACCAAGGAGTTGAGCGGACGGGCTTGCGCCAGCATCGCTTGTTCGGCGGGTTCCTCAGCATCGCCGGTGAGCAGCAGAGAGAAATCGCCGTAGACAAGGCGGATGGAAACGGAATTGTCGTTGCGGTCTTCGGTGGCAAAGTGAGCGCCCGGATGCACGATTTCCAGGCGCACCCCATCCCCAATTTCAATGACTTCACCTGCCTGCGCCACATGCAGCACGGCCTCGTTTTCTTTGGCGGCTAACAAGAGCGCATCGTAGATTTCTGAATCGCCCATTTCACCGCCGTCGGTGATGAGCTGGTCGATGGTGTAGCGGTCGAACAGTTCCACGAGGCCAGCCACGTGGTCGGCATCGGGATGGGTGGCGACGAGCATATCGAGGTGGTGATCCCAAAATGGCATCTGGCGGCCAAGCTGGTTGTTGAGGACGCTGGGGAAAAAGCCGCCATCGACTAATATTTGCCGACCCGTAGGCGTTTGGATGAAGATGGCGTCCCCCTGCCCCACATCTAAAAAGGCGACGTGCAACAAGCCGTCTGGCTGGCTTTGGTGCCAGTTGAATACAAGAATGAAGGCGATGATGCTGATGAAAACGGCCGTTTTCTGTCCAAAATTCTGCTGCAACACAGCCATCACTTCCCTCCGTCGCGCCCCCGTCTGCCGGGCAAACCAGGTAATGCCGCCAATGACCGCAAACATCACCACCATGCCCATTTCTGACACCTCAACCGGCACCGACGCCCACGGTACGCTGGCAAACGCCTCCACCATGCCAATCGTCGCCGCCAGGAACAACCACGCAATCCAGGCAAACAGTTGCCCCAGTGGCAGCCAGACCATACCCAAAATCGTCGCCAGCCCACCCCACAGCATCACACCCGGTTGAATGGGCAAAATAAAAGCATTCGCCAACAAGCTAATCAGCGACAACTGTCCAAAGTAGCCCACCATCAGCGGCAGGGTCAGAATTTGCGCCGCCAACGTCAACAACACCGCTTCCGATAAGACGCCCATGATTTGATTGGTCAGCTTGCGGTCTGTGATGCGGGATAATCGCCGGCGTGTCCATTGCGTAAACGGGTCGGCATAGAGCATCAGCCCCAGGGTGGCGGCAAAACTGAGTTGAAAGCCAACGTCCCACAGCGTGTAGGGATTGGCGAGAGTCATAAGGAAGCCGGTGAAGAAAAGGGAAGCGTAAGCAAAGTTGGGGCGACCGAGCCAGCGGCTGGTGATGAGGAAGATGCTGCCCATGATGGCCGCCCGCACCACGGAAGCGTCGGCCCCAACCAGGATGGTATAAAAAACAATACCCACAATGGCAATGGCAACGGCCGTTCTACGGCTAAAAAAGGGATCAGCGATGCCCACCAAGATAACAATAATAATGGCAATATTAAAACCAGAGATGGCGATGATGTGGGTCATGCCCGTGGTGCGGAAATCCTCGGCTAAATCGGGCGGAATGCCGTTGTCATGACCCAATAAAATACCGGAAAGCAGCGACGCTTCTGGCTCGGCGATGAGCAGGTTGATGGTTTCCTGGGCATGGTCTTTGACGGTGAAGATGGCTTGAAAAATCGGATTGCCCTGGTCTTCTGCCAGCACGTTGACCTGCGCCCCCGCCATGATGCTGAGGATGCCTTTTCGTGCCAGATAATCCTGGTAGCTAAAGTCTTCGTCTTCCGGCGGGGTTTCTAAACGGCCGTTTGCCGCCACCTCCGTGCCATACCCAATCACCGGAAAACGGGGCGCCTGCACCAATACATTGCCCGCAACAGGCTGACTGGTTCCGTCAGGAAAGGCAATGCGGGCAGCCGTAACTTTGAGATTGACATACGTATCGTGGGGGTCTGGCTCTTTGAGCACGGTTCCAATCACGCCTACGGTGGAACCGGTATCGTTGTAATAGGAAACCTGGCTTTCATCAATCACAGGCACGGCGATGGCATACCGCGCCCCGCCCAAACAGAGGATGCTTAAGCCCAGCAGCGCCAACCACGCTTGAGACCAACGCCGTAGAATGAGACTAAACAGGAAAACGGCCGTTGCCAATCCAGCCCAAAACGCAGCATCCCAGCCAAGTTGAGCGGCTAAAGCGATACCAATAAACCAACAAATGCTAAGATAAACGACAAGCACGAGGTTTCTTGAATACTCCTACGATTTGTGAAAATGCCTTTAAAAAAAACAAACGCCCAACCAATACGACAACGCCATTATAACTGAAAATTCGCGTTGAAAATATCACGATTTTCGCCACCTGCACAGGAGGAAAAGACGCTCAAACCTGCAAATTGAAAGCTAACAGCTATAATTCAGATGTGCGGCACTTTTGCAAGGCATTGCACCTCTATGTTGAGGACAGGCATAGCCTTTGTTACAATAGCAACAAATCTATTGGATCTTTTCCCGTTTTCACCTGATGGTAAACATATGACAGATTTCAATCCAGCAGCATATCGCATTTTGGCAGTAGACGACGATGCGCTTATTTTGGAGTTAATTGAAGAATCTCTTTTACGGAGCGGCTTTCAAGTGGCTACTGTCTCTTCAGGAGAAGATGGCCTTGATTGGATGAAACGAGAAGGGATGCCAGACCTGGCAGTGGTGGACATTAACATGCCCTTTGGCATGGATGGCCTGGAATTTTGTACCCAAGTCCACAACTTTTCTGATTTGCCTATCATCATGTTAACGGCCGTTGAAAATGAAAGCACGATCATCCAGGCCATTGAAACATGTGCTGAAGATTACGTCACCAAACCATTTACACCAGGAGAAGTTATTGCCCGTGCGCGGCGCATTTTGCGGCGAATAGGCCCATTCCCCTTCCCGCTAGAGGCGCTGACTCGCGTCGACGGCAATCTGAGCATTGATTTTGCTGGTTGTCAGGCAATTGTGGCAGGAACGCCCGTTTCATTAACACCCACAGAAACAAAATTACTTTATCTTCTCATTCGCTCCACTGCAAAACCATTAAACACAGACTATCTATTGCGCCGACTTTGGCCTCATGACACATTCCATCATGAACGGCTGCGTGTCTATGTCCATCGCCTGCGCAGCAAGCTGACTGTTGATCCGGATCAGCCCAAATATATCAGCTCTGTGCGGGGTGTGGGATATGTCTTTGACACAGAAGAATTGTCAGTGAACAATTTTTCAGAAGAGGAATAACATTTGTGACAATATAGGTCTCTCGACTGTCATACCCGCGTAGGCGGGTATCCAATTCGTAGATTCCTGCCTTCGCAGGAATGACCTGTACAGTTGCTAACATTTTTGCTTCACTGTTTACTAACACGCAGGACTAAACATAACGCTATGAAACCTTATAACATTCTCGTTGTCGATGACAACTTGTACACGTTACGAATCGTTCAATATGCTCTGGATAATGCAGGTTATCAAAGTCAGACAGTAACCTCTGGAGAGGAGGCATTAAATCTCATCAATAGTGAAGGATTGCCCCACCTGGCTATTGTTGATTTTCACATGCCGCCGGGGATAAGTGGCTTTGAATTTGCCCGAACTGTGCATCAGTTTAGCGATTTGCCCATCATTATGCTAACGGCCGTTAACGAAGAACAAACCCTCATCGAAGGGCTAGAGCAGCACGCAGAAGATTACATTGTCAAACCATTCAACCCGGGCGAATTAGTGGCTCGGATACAGCGCGTATTGCAGCGGCTCGGAGATTTTGCTTACGATTTAGATTCAGTGACTCGTGTAGACGAGCGCCTGTCCATAGATTTCCCTAAACGCCAGGCACTCATTTTTAGCAAAACCGTCTCCTTAACACCTACAGAAACTAAATTACTTTATATTCTTATGCGTCAGGCTGGCAAAATCGTCACCACAGAATATATTCTGCGTCGGCTTTGGCCTCTGGAACCCGCTTTTGAAGATCGCCTGCACGTTCATATGCATCGACTACGCCGCAAAATCGAAGACAAAGCAGATAAAACCCGTCCCCGGTACATTAAATCTGAAAGGGGTTCCGGTTACACTTTCTATTTGAGTTCTTCGATAGCACGCAAAGATAACTAGTTTGTGAATGCCGCCTGACCCATTCACCTAGAATAATGCGAATATCGCAGATAGGACTATCTGCCCCAATTGATATGGCTCAATTAACTTTAGAAACAATCCACAAAGCATTAGCCCTCGATAATTTCGACTCCCTGGCAGCCCAAGAGAAGATGGTGCCCTTTGGTTCCGCAAAGCGGATTGTGCCGGAGAATGATGCGTTTGTGCGCGTCGGCGCTGTTTTGCTGCTGCTATATTGTCGCGAAAACGAAATTCATCTGGTTCTGACAAAACGCCGGGAAGACCTCCACGCTCATGCCGGGCAAATTTCTTTTCCCGGAGGGCGTCAGGAAGAGGCTGAAACGCTGCTGACCACCGCGCTGCGCGAGACGGAAGAAGAGGTGGGCATTCCCCAAACGGCCGTTCACACTCTCGGCCAGCTTACCACCATCTACATTCCCCCATCAGGGTTCCTGGTTCATCCCTTTGTCGGCTGGTATCAAAATGGCAGTACACCTCAGTTTACCCCCTCTTTTGATGAGGTTGCCCAAATTATTGAAGTGCCTTTGCTCACGTTGCTGGATCCAAAAACGGCCGTTGCCGAACCTTGGGATTTCAAAGGCCACAAAGTAACAGTGCCTTATTTTGACATTCAGGGACATAAAGTATGGGGAGCCACCGCCATCATGCTCAGCGAGTTCATCGAGCGTCTGCGCTCCGTCACCAGCGATTTTGGTTTGTAGTAACCACTTGAGCTCCCATCCGTAAACGGGCAGGCTAAAAAACAGCGCCGGGTAAACCTAGGTTGAGCTTTCGTCTAGCCCAACCTGTCTGCTAATCACTCACCGGCAAACGCACCACAAAAGCACTGCCCTCCCCCACCTGGCTGTAAGCGCGTATGCTGCCCTGATGAGCCTCTACCAACTCACGCACAATCGCCAAACCCAAACCTGAACCCCGACGGCCGTTTTCCCGCGTGCGTGACTTCTCCACCTGATAAAAACGCTCAAAAATACGAGCCATATCCTCAGGGGCAATGCCCGAGCCGGTATCCTGCACCGTCACTTCCACCGTTTTTTCGTCATGCCTTTTTAAGACCATGTGAACACGACCCTCAGCCGACGTATGGGTGAGCGCGTTGTCTAGCAAATTGGTAAACATCTGCATCAGACGATCATAATCTCCGCTGATGGGTGGCACTGATTGTAAATCACAGGTGAGGTGAATTTTTTGGTCTTGGGCGCGCAGCATGAGATTGTTATGCACATCTGTGAGCAGTTGATGCAGGTCAACAGGCGTTTGCACCAGTTCTAACTGGCCTGACTCAATCCGAGCCAAATCGAGCAGTTGGTTGACCATACGCTGCATTCGTTCTGCTTCGTTGTAGATGATACCGGCCGCGCGCTGCTGTTCTGCCTCGGAAACGGCCGTTCCGTCTAACAAGGATTGACTCCAACCCCGAATCGCTGTCAAAGGCGTTTTCAAATCATGCGATACATTGCTCACAAAATCTCGCTGTGCCTGATTAGATGTTTTAACCTGCGCCGCCATGCTGTTGAAACTGCGGGCGACGGTTTGCACTTCATCGGGGCCAGTAACAGGCACACGCTGCTCATAGTCGCCACGAGCGACAGCTTTTGCCGCACTGGCCGCCCGCTGCAAGGGGCGTGCCACCCAGCCCGCAATCCCAAATGCCAATACCACCGACACAATCAATGATAACAGTCCCGCCACCAAAATCGGACGCGAAAAGGTTTCATTAAAGAAAGTACGGGGCGTTGGTTCCGGCGCCGCGTAGAAAATGAGCAGGCGGCCAAAACCAGCCACAGAGATTGGGCGGGAATAGACCAGCCATCTGCCGCCATCTGGTGCGGTAAAAACACCACTGACGGCATCGCTTTCCAGATTGGGCAGCAAGCGGCGCACGTTTTCAATTCCCCCAACCGATACCCCCAGCCAGCTATCATCGCTATCAAAAATAATGAGTTGAGAGGCAATATCCGCCACCAGTACGCGCATGTCATTCTGAACGGCCGTTTCCTGCAACAACAGTTCATACTGCGAATCGTCTGCTCCCACCTCCATAAGCCGCACAATCTGCTGCCGATTGACACGGCTCACCGTCGCCAACTGCTGCAACGTCGGCACATAGCGCAGCCCTGGTTGTGCGGCATAGACAAACAAAGCCACCACCACCGCCAGCAAAACAGTAGCAATAACAAGAAGATAGGAAAGCAAGAGGCGGCTGCGAATTGAGTTAAACATATAACTTTAAAACCTGACAGGTTTACAAACAGCTTGGACAAGTAAGATAATATGCCATGAAAAAGGCCTGAGCATTAAAGTGTAGGTGTAAACCTGTCAGGTTTACCTAGATATTCACCAATTTATACCCCTTTCCCCATACCGTTTCGATGGATAAACTGCTGCCCTCCAATCTCTCACGCAAGCTGGCAACATGCACATCGACGGTGCGCGTAGGGCCATAAAACTCATTCCCCCACACCTGATCCAGCAGTTGATCACGAGATAGCACCATATTGAGATGATCCATAAGCGTTACCAGCAAATCAAACTCTTTGGTGCGCACCACCACACGCTCGCCCGCCACAAAAACATCCCGGCTCGATGGATTGGCCTCAACATTGCCAATTTTCCGCACTTTGTCTGAGCCAGCATCCTTCTCTGGGGTGATACGTCGTAGAATGGCTCGTACTCTGGCAACCAGTTCTCGGGGGTTGAACGGCTTTGTCAGATAATCATCTGCGCCCATTTCCAAACCCACAATTTTGTCGATGTCATCGTCACGGGCTGTGAGCATGAGGATGGGTAAATTGCTATCAACCCGCACCTGACGGCACACTTCCCACCCGTCAATTTCCGGCAGCATCAAGTCCAGTACCATTAAGGTGGGCGGTGTTTGCTTGACATAAGCAAGTGCATCAACCCCATTTGTCACGGTATCGACGCGATACCCATCCTTTTCCAGATACATTCGCGCCAAATCACGGATATTGGCCTCATCATCGACAACGAGAATGGTTTCGTTTTTCATCATATGAAGGGTGCAAAGTTGCAGGGTAGCAAGGTATATCGTTACTCTGCAACTTTGCCACCATGTCACACAAAAGCGATGGCTTCAATTTCGACGCGAGCACCTAACGGTAAGGCAGCCGCCTGCACGGCCGAGCGGGCAGGCGGGTTTTCACTGAAAAACTTGCCATAGACGGCATTCATGGCGGCAAATTCACCCATGTCTTTCAAAAAGACGGTACATTTGACGACGTTTTCTAAACTTGATCCGGCAGCGGTGAGAACGGCCGTTAAGTTCTTCAACACCTGTTCTGTCTGAATCGTAATATCATCTGCCAGCAATTTGCCAGTAGCCGGGTCAAGTGCTATTTGTCCAGCCGTAAAAACCATATTGCCTGTCACCACCGCTTGCGAATAAGGGCCAACTGCGCCCGGAGCATCTTTGGTGCTGATAATCTTTTTAGACATATAAATCTCCTTGTTGGGTTAAAATGGAAACTTTAAAAGTTAATTGTAAATTGATTCTACGAGACATTTTAACACGCGCCCAAAATATGATAAACTGGAATGATGCAAATTTGGCCTATTGTTATCGAGTTGGGCAACTTTACATTGACCAGCGCCACACCGTTAAATGAGTTGTTGTGGTTTGTGGCTGGTCTGCTCATATTAGCTGGATTGTCAACGGCCGTTTTGTGGTGGAATCGTCGGGTACACCGGGATCCATTTGCATAAAACATTTTCTCGATAGTTCGAGAGTCTCAACCTTAATTCTTCAAAACTTAACTCATTTAGGAGCGTCAAACATGATTGATGTCAATCAACTACGTCGCGGGGTCTCATTCACCTTCAACGACAACCTTTATAAAGTAACCGAATACAGTCACAGCAAACCAGGTCGCGGCAAAGCCACCATCAAAGTGAGTGTCAAAGACCTGCGCTCTGGCTCCAATGTAGTCCTGTCCTTCACCTCCGGCGACCGTGTAGAAGATATTCGCCTGGAAAAACAAACCTATCAATTTTTATATGACGATGGTCAATTTTACGTATTTATGGACACCAGCAGCTACGAACAAAAACAAGTAGCGCATGTCGTGTTGGAAGAAGACGCCGCCTTCTTGCGTGATAATATGGAACTTGAACTGTTGGAATACGAAGGCGAAATTTTAGACTACATTCTGCCCAAATCGATGGAATTTGACGTCGTTGAGGCAGAAAACGCCGTCGCAGGCGACACCGCCACCGGTGCCACCAAAGAAGTGATCACAGAAACGGGTCTCAAAGTGAAGACACCCTTGTTTATCAATGTCGGCGACCGCATCAAAGTAAACACCGAAACCCGTGAATATATTACCCGCGTTTGACCGCTGATTGTTTATTGAAATCTGTTTATAAAAAAGCGACTCAAGTTGAGTCGCTTTTTTCTTTCTCTCGTGAAAAATTCGTGTTTTTTGCAGAATTTGTGATGATGATCTCTTTACAGTTATACGAAAAATATGCTATATTGAAATTGCCTTATGTAAGGTTATTAGCTAGTAATTGTCTGGGTCGTGCAAATCAGGTTAAACAGGCCGTTTTCATAACGGTAACAATATTTTTGCAGGAGGATGTGAATGAAAAAAAACCGTTTAGGCAACACAAAAAAAGTTTTTGTCGTATTATTATTGGCACTGGTGCTGCTATTGGCACTGTCCGCTACCACACAAGCGGCTCCCGCTGAAGCGCCAGCCGCCTCAACTGGTGTTTATTATACCGTTCGCTGGGGAGATTCGCTTTCTCGCATTGCGGTTAATTTTGGCACGACAGTTCAGGCGATTATGGCAGCAAATCCACAAATCTGGAATCCCAATATTATTTTTGCCGGTCAGGTATTATTTATCCCCACCGGTGGTAGTTCAGGTGGCATTCCGCCAACACCAACCTACTGCCGTTATTACCATACTGTCACTTATGGTGATACGATGTTGAAGATTTCCGGCTGGTATGGGGTCAATGCCTGGACAATTGCACAAGCCAACAACATTTATAATCTGAATTTGATTTACGTTGGGCAGGTGTTGTGCATTCCGTAACGGAAAACGGCCGTTTTATCATGATCTAGTCTTAAAACTCCGAGGTGGAAATTACCCTCGGAGTTTTTTTATGCCAGCCACCCTCGCAAATAAGCCTGAACTACTGCTAAAAACGCCGCATCCAAATCACCACCACGACGCAGTTGATTGTTAATCTCCAGCAGGGCAAAACCATGCACCAGAGCCAATGCTCCCCGCAGCGCCGTCAGCGAACGCGCTTCCCCTACCCACTCTGCCATAATGGCTTGCAGCGGCAGCACCATCTGCACCAGCACATCTTCATCTGACCGATACGCATCATTTTCATGATAGGCCAGCAAATAAAGGCGCGGATTGGCATGAGCAAATGCGCGGTACGCTGAGAAAATTGATAACAATTTCGCATCTGGCAAGCCAGAACTATCAGCAGCAGCCTCGTCCATCACCATAAACATGCGTGCCAATGTGGCTAAATTAACAGCCTGGATTAGCTCTGTTTTATTGTTTACATACCGGTAAAGAGAGGGCGCTTTTACCCCCAAAGCCGCCGCCAATTTATGCAGCGACAGGTTATCTACGCCATCAGCCGCAATCATGTCGGCTGCTTGTTGGATGATCTGGTCTCGGTCAATTTGGGTTGGGTAGGGCATTTTAGTGTCCAGTTTTCAGTGTGCAATGTTCAGTTTTCAGTGTGCAGTTCAAGCTCAAGTGACTTTCTCTGTTTACTGAACACTGTCCACTGCTCACTATTTATACCTTGTTCAAATGGGTCATCTTAAAATCGTCTGGATATTTTAATCCGTAGCCAACAGTCCTGTCCATGCCAATGTGCGCCAACCAGATGAGGGCAAACTGCAAGCCAAACGGCCAGGAGAAGAAAAGAGACGCCGCTGCCAGCAGCAAGGGCAGCGAGTAGGTATGAACGATGTTGTATACAATGCTGCCAACTCGCTTGTCTTTGGCATAGGCGATGAAGGAGAGATCAGGCCACAGCAACAGCAGCACAAATACCCACCAACTATATCCCAGATACCCATAGGCAATCAGGGAAACCAGGAGAACGGCCGTTCCTTCCAGTCGCAGCATCACATTCGGCATACTCATTTTTGTTGTTTTCATGTTATGTACCTCAATTAAAAACTAATATCATTAACCTTCAAGAATAATACTATTAGTTTTCAAGCGTGTTGTCAAGAGGCAAATTTCAATTGCGCCCCCAAGTGCGGTAGAATGGGGGCAAGCAACCTAATACACGGAGGAAACCATGCAAGCTGGACTATTTGAAGACAAACCACATCCCTATACTTCTCTGGACGATCTCATTGCCGACATGATGAAAATGGACGATGATCCCCTGGTCGCCGCTGGCACAAACGTCGTCATCTGCCGCGGCAACCCCCAGGCCAGGCTGATGATAATTGGCGAAGCGCCGGGGCCACAGGAAAACGAGATTGGCAAACCATTTGTGGGCCGCTCGGGGCAGCTTCTCGACCAAATTTTGCAAGCTGTTGGCTTTGATCCAGAACAAGATGTCTTTATCAGCAACTCAGTTTTCCGTATGCCCCCTGGCGAAGGCGGCAAAAATTTCCGCAAACCTACCAATGACGAAATCGCCGCTTATCAACCGTATCTTCTGGAAATTATTCGGCTGGTAGACCCCACCATCATGCTACTAACGGGCAACGTGCCCACACAATCCCTGCTGGGGCTGACTGGTATTACAAAACTTCGCGGAAAATGGTTTGACTGGAACGGCCGTTATGTCATGCCCATCTTCCACCCCTCCTACCTCCTGCGTAATCCGCAACGCACCCCTGGCTCGCCCAAATCACTCACCTGGCAAGACATCCAGGAAGTACGCCGCAAATTTGATGAATTAGCCACTCATTGACGAAGCCATAATCACAACTTATAATTTCCGTAAGGAACGTAAGAAACATGAGAAAAGGAATGGCTATGGGTACAAAAAAAATCTCAAGTGAGCAAGCGAGAACTGGCTGGCGTGACATACTAGATACCGTTGCCACTGGCGACAGTATTATCATCGAAAGATATGGCAAGCCTATCGCCGTCCTTGTCCCTTACCAGGATTATGAAGAAACACACCCATTAGCCACCGTTGTTCGAGAGCAAACGGCCGTTTACCAAACCAATGAATGGGAAACCCTCAAAGCAGAACTAGCCGCAGAAATCAAAGCTGATCTCCTCTCAGAACCAAATATACAACAAGCCCTGTTACAATATCAGTTGTGGCAACTGCATGAGCAAGAAACAACCCACCTAGAAGAAGAATTTTTAGATTATGAAAAACGCCACCCCCTTACCTGAGTTTGTCATTGATACAGTAGGCTTGGTACTACAACTCCATGATCGGTTAATTGCCGCCACCGCCAAAGCATTAGATGCAAAATTAATCACCAACGACCTGAAAATACAAGCATCCTCATTTGTACAAACAATCTGGTAGCTATCTATGACCGACCACCACTCTGACAAAGCCGCCCTGCGCGGCGAACCTGGCTACGTCTGGCGCTCCGGCCAAGACCGCCGCCTGCAAATGATTCAGCAATGGGTCAGCCTGGACAACACCCTCATTCTCGACAATGGTTGTGGTTTAGGCACCTATCTGGATGCGTTTGCCCCCTTCACCAGCCAGCGCTTTGGCCTGGAACTGGAACATGACCGCGCTCTCAAAGCCATCCCCACCGCCACCGGCATCGTCGAAGGTGTGGGCGAAACGCTGCCCTTCCCCACCAACACCTTCGATTTTGTCTTTAGCAACGAAGTCATCGAACACGTGCAGGACGACGCGAAATACGCCGCCGAAATGGTGCGCGTGGTCAAACCAGGCGGGCGAATACTCATCTTCTGTCCCAATCGCTGGTATCCGGTGGAACAGCATGGCATCTACTGGAAAGGGGAATACAAATTTGGCAACATCCCCCTTGTCAACTACCTGCCCACCATGTGGCGAGACAAACTCGCGCCTCATGTGCGCACCTACACCAAAGGCAGCTTGCTCGACCTATTCACAGCGCTGCCCGTTACCATCGTCCACCACAGCCGTATCTTCGGCGGCTATGACAATATTGAATATCGCCGTCCCAAACTTGGCAAAACCATCAAAAATACCCTTTATGCCGCCGAAAAAACCCCCTTTTCGGTGCTGGGTATTTCCCACTTATTGGTGCTGGAAAAAACACGTAAGGCGTGAGTCGTGAACGACAAGTAGGGCGTAAGGCGTAGTGCGTAGTGCGTATCACCTTTGATTGGACTTATTTAAAGTTAAATAAAATCTTATTGAATAAGTCCAATTCCCTTGAATTAACCCCCTCATCATTTTACAATCACCGGTAACAACGAATATCAACCAACCTCGCGTAGACTTTTGCCCTTTTAGACAAAGGGGTACAAAAGTCTCTAGTAGGTTTACATAAGGAGTAAATTGCGATGAGCGAAAATGGACAGAGTGAAGTGGGCAGCTTCAAAGTGAAAGCAGGGCTGGCCCAAATGTTAAAAGGTGGTGTCATCATGGATGTCGTCACACCAGAACAAGCCGTTATTGCCGAAGAAGCAGGTGCCTGTGCGGTGATGGCGCTGGAACGTGTCCCCGCCGACATTCGGGTGCAGGGTGGCGTGGCGCGTATGTCTGACCCTGGCATGATTCGCGAGATCATCCAGTCTGTCACCATTCCGGTGATGGCGAAGGCGCGTATCGGCCACTTTGTGGAAGCACAAATTTTGGAAGCGATTGGCGTGGATTACATTGACGAGAGCGAAGTGCTAACACCCGCTGACGAGGAATACCATATCAACAAACATCCTTTCAAGGTGCCGTTTGTGTGCGGCTGCCGCAATTTGGGCGAAGCGCTGCGCCGCATTGGTGAAGGTGCGGCCATGATCCGCACCAAGGGCGAGGCTGGCACAGGCGACGTGGTGGAAGCTGTGCGCCATGCGCGCACTGTTTTGGGCGAGATTCGGCGCTTGCAGTTGATGCCAGACGAGGAATTGATGACCTTTGCCAAGAATATTGGTGCGCCGTATGCCCTGGTCAAAGAGACCAAGGAATTGGGTCGTTTGCCCGTCGTTAATTTTGCGGCGGGTGGTATTGCTACGCCAGCCGATGCGGCACTGATGATGCAAATTGGTGTCGATGGTGTGTTTGTCGGTTCCGGCATTTTCAAGAGCGATGATCCAGCGCCTCGCGCCAAAGCCATCGTGGAAGCGACGACCCATTTCAGAAACGCTGAGATTTTGGCGAAAGTTAGCGAAAATTTGGGCGAGCCGATGGTGGGTATTAACGTCAGCAGTTTGCCGAAGTCTGAACAGTTGGCAACACGCGGCTGGTAAAAGATAGAGGGTAGAGTTAGAGATAGAGAAATGGACGGCGCATTGCCTCTCTATCTCTACACTCTATCTCTATCTTATCGGAGTGTGACTATGAAGATTGGTGTATTGGCGTTGCAAGGGGCGTTTGCTGAGCATATGACGGTATTGGCGGGGTTGGGGGTAACGGCCGTTGAAGTTCGTCTCCCAGAGCAATTAGCAGACCTGGATGGTCTCATTATTCCTGGCGGCGAATCGACGACGATTGGCAAGCTGGCACGCATGTATGGTTTTATGGAGCCGCTGCGCCAGTTTGCGGCAGAGAAGGCGATGTGGGGGACGTGCGCCGGTATGATTTTCATGGCGAAGGAGATCGAAAGCGCTACGGCGGGTAAGGATCAACCTTTGTTGGCGGTGATGGATATTGTGGTGGCGCGTAATGCCTTTGGGCGGCAGGTGGATAGTTTTGAAGCGGGGCTGACGGTGACGGTGTTTGAAAATGGGGACAGTGGTGCGTTTCCGGCTGTGTTTATTCGCGCCCCGCAGTTATTGGCTGTAAAAGGGGATGCTGAGGTGATTGCAAAGCTGGTTGACGGAACGGCCGTTGCTGCCCAGCAAGGCAAATGGCTGGTGACGGCTTTCCACCCGGAATTAACGAATGATAATCGGTTTCATCGGTATTTTTTGAAGTTGGCAGAGAGATAGAGATAGAGTGTAGAAATAGAGTGAAGCTGTTCACTGCACCTGCCGGGGGAGCAAGACCACAAAGGTTGCACCGCCATCGGGATTGTTTTCGACCCATAAACGGCCGTTATGCTGTTCCACAATACGTTTGGCAATAAACAAACCTAAGCCGGTGCCTGTGCCATTCAGTTTGGTGGTGAAGAATGGCTCGAAAATTTTGCCAATGAGATCAAGGTCAATCCCAGGACCATTATCACTCACAGACACCGCGTAATAATCCGACATCGCCAATTCACGGGTATAGGTTTCCAGGTTGGGGCCAGGCATCATGCCGCCAGAGGGAATCATCCACGTTTTAATGTGAATCGTACCGCCTGTCTCCTTCATGGCATCACGGGCATTGGTGAGCAAGTTGATGAGCACTTGGGTCATGCGGTTGTGGTCACACATGACTGTTCTTAAATCTTCGGCCAGGTCGGTTTCTATGCTCACATTAAATTGACCTTCAAACTGCTGCTTCACCAACGTTAAAGCATCTTCGACGATTTTATTCCAGTTGGTGACGGCCATTTGCAGCGCCCCATCCAACGAATAATTACGCAGCACTTCCACAATACGCACACAGCGCCAGGCACTTTGCTCCACCATTTGCACATAATGCTGCAAACGTTCCAGGCTGAGGGCGTTGTCTTCAATATCAAATTGCAAGTTGGCACAAGAGGCAGTGATGATGCTGATAGGATTGTTCAGTTCGTGGGCGATGCTGGCGGTGAGCGTACCCATGCCAGCCAGACGCTGCGTATGCGTCAGGGAATCGTTAAAACGCTCGACGAGACCTAAATCTGTCACAGAGATAAGTTTGTGGCCTTCATCTTCTGAAGCGATGGGGGTGATGGTGAGGGCGACGGGGATAGAACGGCCGTTGCTGTGGCGCAGTAACGTTTCCCGATAAATTTCCGTTTCAAGCGGCAAACTCAAAGGCAACAGATTTTCCGGCCAAAACACCTGATACGGCATCCCCACCATGCTGTCAATGTCGAGTCCCAGGAGAGAGGCGGCCGTCTGGTTAACAGAAGTTACCAAGCCATCCTGGTCAATGACAATCATGCCCGACGACATGTTCTGAAGCAAATGAGCAAAAAATTGTGCCGATACTTCAGCTTTTTCTTCCACCAGTTCGTTTACCATCATGTGGCTTATGTCCTCTTTCCGTGTACCAGTTGCCCACCACCAGGTTAGGGTGACAACCTGGAAGGGCGTATCATGCAGCCATGCTTAGATACCTGTTAGGTAGCATACGCTACTGCCGCGTATGCGTCCGTATGTGAATCGTAAAATCAACGTGAAGGGGACGTGAAGGGAAAAACCTGAGTTGTTGTTTCGACATGGCTTTATGGAAGGAGACTACATGAGCGCAGGCTCAACCCCATAAATGAAAATATGAGTCCGCAGATTTCGCAGATTTTTTTCTCTGCGTTCTCCGCGCTCTCAGTGGTTTATTTACGAAGGAGCTACTGCGCAGGTTGAAAGCGCATGACAGCGCCCAAGTCTGTACCACGAATCCCTCCGCCCTGGTGGTAGAGAATCCCCCAACTATCAATAGTGGACAGGTCAGGAAATATGCAGGCTTCCAGGAAAGCGTCATCCGGGTCATCGTCCAGAACCCAGGCGCCACCAGCCGCATTCACACCCCCAAACAAGTCAGAGCCGCCGAGCTGGGTGCAGTAAAGGGAAGCAGGGTTCACCAAACTTTCGTTTTCGTTCGGCTCAGGCGGATTCAAATAAGCGAGCGCAGCCAGGGTCGGTTGGTCAGTATACAGGGTATCCAGGCCAATGTAGATGCGGCTGCCATCATCGGCCGTGAACTTGCAAAAGTCATGCGTGCCAGCCAGGCGCACCATGCTGGCAGGCGTATTCGTGCCATAAGCCGGATACCTTGTCTGCACAACACCCCCCTGCTCCTCACAATAGGCAGCGGCCGGGCTGGCTGCCACTTCAGCCACCGAACTGGCTGAAGTGCCACAAGCACTCAGCACAAACAGGCCAAGAAGCACTACCAACAGGAGTATAAGCCAGTTTTTTAGGGGGATATGCAGACACTTATCATTCATTTTCATGGGAACCATCCTTTTGTTCGAGACGCGTTTGGTGAAAAACTAAAAACTATGCTGCTATTGGGTTACACGAAGGTTTACAAAAATGATAGGGATTTTCACGATGATGTCAAATATGGCACACAGTTGGAATTGGAGATCACGCTTGCACCACGGCCGCCAGACGGCGAACACCTTCTTCAATGTCTGCTTCGTTTAGGCCGCTGAAGCCGAGCAAAATGGAAGGGGGAGCTGGTTTTTCCAGGTGATAGGGCGCTCCGGGGTACACGCCCACATCTACGGCTGCCGCCTGCTGCACAACGGCCGTTTCCTCACACCTGTCATCCAGATACAGCATCACATGCAGCCCAGCCGCTACCGCCGCATAGCGCACCTGCCCCGGCATGTACTGCTCGATGGCCGCCACCAACGCCTGCCGCCGCTGCCCATACACCTGGCGCAGTTGACCCAAATGACGCTCAAAATACCCTTCGGTGATGAAATCGGCGATGGCGGCCTGGGTAAGCGTGGGCGAACCGCGCCCAATGAGTGCCTTGGCGCGGACAAATGGCTCCACCAACACAGGCGGCAGCACCACATAGGCCAGGCGCAGTGCCGGAAACAGCACCTTGGAGAAGGTACCCAGGTAGACCACCCGGCCATCTTCGTCCAGTCCCTGCAATGCGGATTGCGAACGGCCGTTATACCTTAAATCCCCGTCGTAATCATCCTCAATAATCAAACCGTCACACTGCTGCGCCCATTGCAGCAAGTGCAGCCGACGGCGCAGCGACATCGTGCCGCCGCGCGGAAACTGATGCGTGGGCGTCACAAACGCCAGCCGCGCCTGATTATCCGCCGGAATTTTTTCCACCGGGAAACCGTCATCATCGACAGGCAGCGCCGTTAAACGAGCGCCATAGGCACGGAACAGGTCAAAAGCCACCACGTAACCCGGTGTTTCCACCAATACCTCATCGCCTGGTTTGAGCAGCAGCCGCGCCAAAATATCCAGCACCTGCTGTGCGCCGCTGACGATGACCACCTGCTCCGGCGTGCAGTTGATGCCGCGATATTGCGCCAAATAATCGGCCAGGGCTTGTCGCAGCGGCAAGAAACCAGCCACAGAACCGTAGCGAGAGAGCATGGCATCGTCGGTGCTGAGGTAACGCGCCAGGAGCCGCCGCCACACGTCATAGGGGAAGATTTGGGCGAAGGAACGGCCGATGGCAAAGTCAATAGCCGGGCGACTGCTGGCTGGCGGTTCGGCTGGCTCGGCGGCCAAAATACGGCTGCCCCATTCTGAGAGCGTGGGGGTAAACGGCCGTTTCTCCGCCAGCAAAGGTAAATCAGCCGCCACAAACACGCCCGCTCCCGGACGGCTCACCAGATACCCTTCGGCCAGCAGTTGGGCATATGCCTGGGTAACGGTGATACGTGCCACGCTACAATCCTTTGCCAACTGGCGGCTGGCGGGCAACTGTGCCCCTGGTTCCAACTCGCCATGCAAAATCTTCGCCTGAATTTGCTGGACTATTTGACGATAAAGGGGAATGTGGCTGGTGCGTTCCAACTTCAGCGCCAGACTATCTCTGTTCATTTGTTCACTTTGCATTCGTTGGCTTATAACTCAGTGAGATTGGTCCAATCTTTAGAGATTGGACCAATCTGAAAACCGTTAACTTGATTTTGCATAGTTACTTTGACTGCATGACAACAGGCAGGAATGTCGCCTGGCAACTGCCGGAGACGGTTAGCGGCAGGTGCAGATCAGGTGACAGCCCACCCTCTTCTTGCAGCAGCAAGGCGGTGAATTTCCATGCCGAGGCTTGCCAACAGGCATGGTAGGCTGTGACGGAAATCGTTTGCTGACTGTGGGCAGGGATGGTGAAGGTGGACGGCTCGATATCGACCCAAACCTGACTGGAATCTGTGTTGGTTAGTGTCCAGGTGGCGGGTTTGTCTAAGGTATTGCGGAAGGTGCGCGTCCAGGTACAGCGCGGCGCACAATTTTCGGCTGTAAGTGAAGCCAGGTTGAGGGCATTGGGCAACCCGTCCAGGGCTGGATCGGCGGCACGGAAGCCGTCGGCTGTTTCATTGAGGACAAGACCAGCACGGGAAACGGCCGTTAACTCAACCCGTCCCGCACCCTGCCCAAACGGATCAGCCGGAGAGCCATCATTTTCAGTGACTGTGGTAACGGCCGTCATCATCAGCGCCGATTCAATTTCAGCCGGGGTCCAGTCTGGATGCAGCACTGTTAGCAGCGCCGCCGCCCCCGCCACATGGGGCGAAGCCTGCGACGTGCCGCGATAAAACGACCATTCCGGCGGCGTTGTGCTGCCCGTAGAAAGTCCGGCCGACCAGATTAAAACACCAGGTGCGCCCACGTTGGGTTTCAAGACATCGGTCATAAACTGGGCAGGGCCTCGTGAACTTTGAAAATAAAGTTCATCGGCGTAACCGGGATCGTGCTGGCGAATCGTGCCTTGAATTTCAGCCATATGGTTACTGCCAGCCGCCAGCCAGGCGGCCAAAACATCTGCATCGGCCAGTTTGATGTTCATGCCGGGCAATGGCAAGCGCTCTATTCCCATTATTTGAGAGACATTATGGCCGGTGTCAATCACCACCCCACCCGAGCCGCCAGCCAGAACCCGGTTGGCTTTGGTTGTTGCCGAACCACCGCCGCGACACAAAACAATTTCTCCCGCCAACCAGGTTCCTGCCGCAAAATTGGCCTGGCAAGTGCCGTTATCAGGCGTACCCAAGGTGTTGGTCACACCCAGCGCAGCCACGATGGGCGCAGGGCCATGTCCACCAGTGATGCTGGAGCCAATGATAGGCGAGGGCAGTGTTGTGTCGCCGCCGCTGAGAGATGTGAGGGTGTTGTCGAAACGGCCGTTATGCGTGGTATTTGCCACTGAAGTCATCCAGGGTGAATTGCCCGGTGACAAAATAGTGCCAGCGCCTGGGCCGCTGTTTCCAGCCGATGTGGCGACAAAGATACCTGCTTCCCGCGCATCCAAAAAAGCCAGGGCGACCGGGTTTTGCCAGGGGTCAGATGGACTGCCGCCAATGGAATAGTTCAACACATCCACCCCATCCAAAATGGCTTGCTGCACTGCCGCCAGCGCAATGTCATTGGGACAGCCCACACCAGGTTTACAGATATCATAGGCGATAATATTGGCGTGTGGTGCTACCCCCGATAAGGTGGTCGTTAACACAGTCGTCGGGGCGGTAAAGGCAGCGGAAATGACATTACCCGCCGCAATGCCCGCCACATTGCTGCCATGCCCGCCGCCCACACCGCCCCAATCGTCTTCGGGATTGTCGCCTACGTCAGGCCAACTGTATGCGCCAATGAGTTTATCGTTGCACACTGAAATTCCGGGCTGCGTGGCACAATGCCCCAAATAATTGCCTGCCCCTTTGGGATTGGTATGCACGTAGCCATCGCCGCCCACGGCTGCAAAGGAAGGATGATCCAGGTTGATGCCGGTGTCGATAATGCCAATGATAATGCCTTCGCCCTGGGTTCCTGCTATGCCGCCGGTCTGGCTGCCATCCCACAACTGGGATGCGCCAATCCAATTGGGGCCAGAATCGGTTTGCGGCATCTGTACCTGGTTGGGTACAACAGCTTTGATGCCGGGTTGGGCGGCGATTTCAACTGCTTCTGCTTCTGTCAATTCGACAGCCATGCCGTTGAGGACGATAGTGTATTGGTGAGAGATGGATAACGGCCGTTCTACTACTTTTTCCATCTTAGCAATTGCCGCCTCCTGCTGGGCTTGCACAGAACGCTGCGCCAGTTGCGCTGACAAACCGGTCAGGTTCATTTCAGGGGATTGTGTTTGTGCCAACTTGCCCACCACAGATGCCCCGTCCAGCAACACGATGTAGGTGTGCGTGATTTGAGGTGCATGTTGGGCGGCGGTCACATAATAATCGGCAGCAAAACCGGCAGCCAGCATAATGGCTGCAATTAAAAACAGGAATGATTGGGGGAAACGGCCGTTTTTTCTTATCATCATCTCGTCCATCAATACAGATCTCCAGCAAGACCTGTCAGGTTTGGCCTAACTGGTTAGCTATCTATCGAGTAAACCTGGCAAGTCTAGCTGAATCGTTACATCTCATGTTAAAATTCCGATCATTCTATACGATTCTGCTGGCTCTGACTGTACAAAATCGCAGGCTCCATTACAATTAAAAGGGAAAGAAGAGCAGAATTTTTAATAAACACCACACATTCTCGTTTGCACAGACCATATTTTTAGCCGTAAAGGCTTATTGACACGTACTTATACCTCACTATATGCTCTGTTAAAATACGGATTTGAACTTTTATGCCTTATCAAAGCAGCGATAAAACCCGCCAAAAGAAAGATACAAAGCGGACAGCGATGATGCAAGCATCAGTACGTGTCTTTGCCGAAAAAGGATACCACGCCGCCACCATTCGAGACATAGTACAAGAAGCGGATGTGGCTGTTGGCACGTTTTATTTTTATTTTCCAGATAAGGAAACGCTCTTCGTCCATTTATATGAAGAAACGGCACTCTTTTTATTGCAAGCAATTCAACAAGGCATACAATCTCGTGCAACCATTCCGCATCAAATTACAGGCGGTTTGCAAGCGTATATCAACATTGCCGTCTATGAGCCAGCTATCGTGCAACTGCTGCTGGTCGGCGGTGTGGGAACCGTGCCTAGTCTGGCGGTAAAACGAGCAACGTTCCGCGAAAATTTAATCATGTCCTGGCAACGGCCGTTAGACACCGCCCTAGATAACGCCCACATCCTACCCCAAAACACCCGCCGTACCGCCGAAGCGCTGGCAGGGGCTTTTGATGAAGTGGTTCTAAATCTGCTCAACGCACCTGATCCCGAATCAGAGGCAGAGGCAGCTGTGCAAGACCTGATTGATTTTTCATTAAGAGCAGTTGCTTACACGGGGTTATAAGAAGGTCAGTATTGGCAACACAGCATGAGTACAACATCCAAGAAATCATTTTTAGAACCGACACAAATAGAATCTGCCGACCTGTGGGAACAACGCATGTCATTTGAATCACTTATAACGGCCGTTGCCACTCAATTCATCAATCTCGCTCCCAGTGAAATTGATGATGGCATCAACCATACTCTCGAACTCATCGGTGATTATACACAGACAGATCGCAGCTTTGTCATCCTCTACCGGAACCAATCTTTAGCCAACACCCACGAATGGCAAAAAAAAGGCATCCCCTCCCAACCTGACACCAAGCAAAATCTACCCGTAACCCAGTTTCCTTGGCTGCTCGATAAATTAGAACAGTTAACTTATGCCGCCATTCCCGACATAACAGCACTCCCCGCCGAAGCACACCAGGAACAAAATATCTTACAACAGCGTGGCGTCATCTCACTGCTTGCTGTGCCTATGACTTACCAAGGTGCATTTGTAGGCATATTAGGCTTTGAAATGTTCTCCCAAAGCCGCACCTGGGATGAAGAAATATCACTTCTCAGAATTGTGGGCGAGATGATCACCAACGCGCTCAAAAGAAAAGAGATAGAGCAGCAAGAAAAACTCGCCTATGAATTAGGGGGCCAGTTAGCCACAATTTTAGACAGAGAAGAACTACTCCACCTCACCATCAACCAACTCCGTGAAACCTTCGGTTATTATCACGCTCAAGTTTATCTGGTAGAAAAACCGTCCAACTCAGAACCCAAACGACTCATTCTCCACGCCGCCACAGGGGAGATTGGCTCTCGTCTGAAAAAACGCGGTCACGCCATTCCTCTCAATGCCACCCGCAGCATCGTCGCCCGTGCTGTGCGCACCCAAAAAACCATCGTTGTTGATGATGTTCAACAGATAGATTACCACCTGCCCAATCCAGCACTGCCACATACCCGCAGCGAAATTGCCATCCCCCTCATCAGCGAACAAGAGATGATGGGTTGTTTAGACGTACAACATACCAGCCTTCGTCACTTCGATGAAAACGTTATCCGTACTTTGCAAATCATTACCCATCAGCTTTCATCCGCATTGGCAAAAGCAGAGCTGTTTGCTTCCAATCAAAAATTGGTTGAAGAACTCTCTCTGCTGCAAGCTGTCTCCACCGTTGCCGCAGAAGCGCAAGATGAAGACGAACTATTTACCCGAACCACAGATATCTTGCTCCGCGCCTTCCACGTTGAATCTATCGGGTTCCGACTCTTGGATTCTGATTTAGGACTGGTGCAAGATCATCCTTCCTACAAATATCATAAAAAGAAGACTGGGTTTCTACGCACAAATACGGGAGAAGGCATTACGGGCTATGTCTTAAACACAGGTAAAGCCAGAAATATCCCGGATGTCACCCAGGAACCCGGCTTTTTAGGCAGCCCAGATATCCGTTCTGAACTTTGTGTGCCGCTAAAGATCCAGAAACGGGTAGTTGGGGTTATCAATGCAAACAGTGTTCACGTTGCCGCTTTTTCAGACCACGATGAACGGCTGCTCACAACCATCGCCGACTATGTTGCCACAGCTATGGAAAAGATTCGGCTGTATACAAGTGCTCATAACAAGGCCGCCGAAACGGAAGCTTTGTTAGCCACGAGTAAGGCTATCTCATCTTTGGAACTGGAGCATGTGCTGAACACGATTGCACAGGAGTCTAAAAAGCTGTTTGCAGCAGATAGCTGCCGTATTCATCTCATTGAACCAGATGGTAAAAATATGCGCTGTGTGGTGGCGCTTGCTGATCGGCCGGAAAGTGCCATTCTTAACTTTTCGCTGCCAATTGGACAAGGTATTACTGGCAGCGTTGCCATGAGTGGCCTGCCTGAAATCATTAATAATTCTATGTTAGACCGGCGTGGTATTCACATTCCAGGCACACCTGATGAACCGGAAGCCATTGCTTTAGCACCGCTCACCATTCGCCAGCAGGTGATTGGGGTGATGACGATGATAAGACAGGGCATGGAACGGCCGTTTCTCAATTCAGATCTCAATCTACTAACCGCCTTTGCCGACCAGGCTACCGTCGCCATCGACAATGCACGCCTGTTTGCCGCCGAACGCCGTCAACTAAAAGAACTCACCATCCTCAACGAAATGGCCACTGCCGCTGCAAAAATCGTCAAAAAAGATGAATTGATCGAAACAGCAATTAGCCTGGCTCAACAGGGTATTGATGCTGTTAATTTTGGAATCTCTATAGCAGATACCGTCAAAGGCGTAATGGTCAATCACAGCACAAACGATGTGATATCTCGTGAAATGCCAATGCATCAGGGCGTAGTCGGCCTGGTTATGGCAAACAACCAATCCCGAAACATTCCAGATGTTTCACAAGAACCTGCCTATCTGGCATTATACCCGGGTATTCGCTCAGAGCTTTGTGTACCCCTCCATATCAAAGGCAAAGTTATCGGCGTCATTAATGCCGAAAGTGATAAACTGTACGCCTTCAGCCCAAACGACGAGCGCTTTCTAAAAACACTGGCGCGTCAATTAGCAATCGGTCTAGAAAAAATCCAGTTACTGGAAGCTGAACAAAATCGCGCAGCCAAACAGCAACAACTCGTCGAGCTTGGTTTCTCGCTGTTAGAAGCCCGTAAACTGGAAGATTTATGGCAGACCATGACAGAAGTGGCTCAAAAAGTGCTCCGTGCAGACAAAACGGCCGTTTACAAATACGATGAAGCCACAGACACCCTCAGTTGCCCCTATGCCCACAACCTGTCCAAAGCATACGTAGACGCACTCAACGCACGATTTTTACAAGTACCTGGCATCAATTCATTAAAAGACGCCAAACCTGTCGTCATTGATGATGCCCAAACATCATCAGCTATGGCAATGATGCGAGAACTCACCATCGCTGAAGGCTTTCACTCCTACGCTGTCTTTCAACTGCCCACCTCAAACACCCCTTTGGGCGCACTTGTCGTCTACCGAGATAAAATCGAGCCATTTGATGCCGTCGATCAAGCCGTAGGCCAAACATTAGCCTACATCACCTCCGTCGCTTACCAAAATATCGAGCTGCTAACTGAAATCCAACATTCACTCATCCGGGAACAACAACTCAACGACATTACCCGCTGGTTAAGCACCGCCTCCAACTTACCTGCCATCCTATCCAGCACCATCCAGAATGCCACCGAACTTATCGGAGCCGATGCCGGTTTAATTGGACTGGTCATCGACGGTCAAATCATGACCTACTATCCACATAATATCCCAATAAGCGTCAACCTGCGTCCGGCTCCCAAAGGCAGTGGCATAGCTTGGCAAGTGGTGGAAACACAAGAATCCATTATCGGTCATCAGTATCAGGATCACCCCAACGCCCAACACAAATTTGCCAAAGTCGGCGTTCGCGCTTTCATAGCAGTTCCCATCATGGCTGGTGAAGAATGTTTGGGCGCACTCAAACTGTTTAGCCTAACACCGGGAAAAACCTTCAGCCGCAGAGATTTGGCGCTGGCTGAATCCATCGGACGCCAAGCAGGCATCGTCCTGCAAAATCGCCGCCTATACACCGACCTGACAGATAGAGCACAAGCCCTGACAATCGCTCTGAAAAAGCAAGAAGAAGCAGACGATGCTAAAAACAACTTTATTCATCACGTTTCTCATGAGCTGCGCACCCCAATCGGGTTAATCTTTGGCTACAGCGAACTTTTATTATCTGGTGGCCTGGGAAAACTAACACCGGAGCAGCAAAACTCCATGGAAATCATCGTTAAACGAGTAAAAATGCTGATCAACCTGCTCGATGACATGTCTGTGCTGCTGGCCGCAGAAACACAAGAGTTCCGCCGAGAAGAAATCCAAACCAACGAACTGCTTCAATCTCTGATTGACGACTTCCAACTTGAAGCAGAAAATGCAGGCATTCATCTAAAATCTGACATTGCACCAAACCTGCCCGCAATCATTGGTGATCCTTTTCATCTGCGGCGCGTTTTTGACAATCTGTTGACCAATGCCTTCAAATTCACACCAGCAAATGGCACTATTTTGCTCCGTGGCTGGCGTGAGGGGCAAGAGATACTTATCGAAGTGGCTGACACGGGTGTTGGTATTTCTCCTGAGGAAATGCAGCGGATTTTTGAACGTTTCTATCAAGCCAATGCTAGTTCTGCCAAACACCACAAAGGTAAAGGAACGGGTTTGGGCTTGGCATTGGTCAAAGAAATTGTTGAGGCGCATCGAGGCAAGGTCACTGTGCGCTCTAACTTGAGCAAGGGGACTGCATTCAAAATTCGACTACCAGGATTTGATTTATAAGCAATCTCTTCCGCTTGTGGACAAGTCATGTTAGGAACAAATAACCTAATGTGCAACTTTCTTTGCACCAGAGGAGCGGGACAAATTTTGAAATTGAGTCCCCCTATTGAAGTTTATGATTTATCTCATCTTTGCACTCATTGGTTTATTGGTTGGCGCACTCATTAACGCTTTGGCCGATGATTGGCCGCGCCGCGAAACATTATCTCGCCCTCATTGTCACAATCCCGAATGTGCTCACGTTTATAAACCAAGCCGCTGGTTGGGCATCAGCCGCCGCTTGCTCGATGGCAAATGTCCGGAGTGTGGCATACCGACCCGTAAAAGAGTGGTGCTGGTGGAAGTGACAACGGCCGTTCTCTTTGCCGCCATGCCCTTCTTCTTCACCAACCCAGTCGTACTCACTGTATACACCCTCTACATGGCAATCCTCATCCTCATCATCGTCATCGACCTGGAAAACCGGCTCATCCTCGACATCGTGACGTATCCTGGCACAGTCCTGGCCTTGCTTTTCAGCCTCATCCTGCCCACCATCAATTGGCGCTCCGCCCTGGCTGGTGCTTTAATTGGCCTCATCTTGTTTCTGGGCGTCTATTGGCTGGCAAAAGTCACCTTCGGCCCCGGCGCCATCGGCCAGGGCGATGTAAAACTGGCAATGATGATGGGCGCAATGTTGGGCGTGCCCAGCATCATTGGCGCCATTGTCCTGGGCATCATCATGGGGGGCCTCATTAGCGGTTTTCTTTTGGCAACACGACTGGTTAGCCGCAAAACCTACTTGCCCTATGGTCAATACCTTGCCATCGCCACCATGATCATGCTTATTTGGGGATCAGCCATCAACGCCTGGTGGCTTGGCTAAACCACCATGAAAGATTGTCAAACTGATGTCTAAAATTACCATTCAACCCATTTATGACCTGGACAAGATGGCCGAGGTGGAGCCAGTCGAGCAAGCAATTTGGGGCATTGCCGACATTGAAGTAACTTGCACCCATACGCTTCATGCCCTGGTAGAAAATGGCGGTTCGCTTATCGGTGCTTATGATGAAGGCAAACTCATTGGTTTCGTTTTAGGCATTCCGGCCTTCACCAAAGAGCAGCATCTCCCACTTCCTGAACGCCTCAAAATGTATTCCTATATGGCTGGTGTGCTGCCCGCGTATCAGGGACACGGCATTGGCTACCGGCTCAAACTGGCACAGCGCGAAGAGGCCTTGCGCCAGGGATACCGGCTCATCACCTGGACGTACGATCCGCTGGAAAGCCGCAATGCCCATCTCAACATTGGCAAACTTGGCGCCACCTGCCGTACCTATCACCGGCACTTTCATGGCGATTTGGGCGGCATCAATGCCGGTCTGCCCACAGACCGCTTTAACGTGGACTGGTGGCTGGATAGTGAAGCGGTAAAGGAGAAGATAGCGGAGGAGAAACGGTCACTTCGACTCGGCTCAGGGCAAGCTTTATCCCTCCAAACCCTCATTACCCAAGGAGCTGTCATCCTCAATCCTGCCATTGAAAACGCCGCCGGTCTACTCGTGCCACCTGAGGCTGTCGCCCACCCAAACGTGCCTTCTCTAGTAGAAATTCCAACTAACTTCCGCGCTCTCAAAGCCCAGGACTTTGCCCTGGCAGAAACCTGGCGACTGCACACCCGCGCCCTCTTCGAGACCGCCTTCAACCAAGGTTTTGTGGTGACAGATTTTGTAATGGATGAGGCTGAAAACGCTTGCCCTGAGCAAAGTCGAAGTAGCCGTTTCCGCAGCTATTACCTGTTAACAAAACCAAAGATTGAAGATTAAAGATTAATGTGCGCACCCAATCTTTAATCTTCAATCTTTAATAACCACCCACAAGGAACTACCCATGACCTCCCCCACCCGCATCATCAACGCCGCCGCCCC
>JACSSI010000239.1 GCA_014879345.1 Anaerolineae bacterium
AATTATTTGGTGTTATCCAACAAAAATTCGTGTTAATTCGTGACAATTCGATGCTATTTACGAAGGAGAGATGAAATGATTCGATTTTTAACCGCTGGGGAGTCTCATGGGCCGGAGTTAACTGCCGTTATCGAAGGCATACCCGCCGGACTAACCATCAACAAAGACGCACTCAACCACCAACTGGCACGCCGCCAAAAGGCGTTTGGTTCCGGTGGGCGCATGAAAATAGAAAAAGACACAGCACGACTCACCGCCGGGTACATGAACGAACAAACCACAGGCGGCCCAATCGCCCTGACTATCACCAACCTCGACTACGCCAAGTGGAAAGAGCGCGAAATCACCCCCATCACCACGCCGCGTCCGGGTCATGCAGACTTAACCGGTGCAGTTAAATACAATTATCGGGAACTGCGTGTGGCCCTGGAACGTGCTTCTGCCAGAGAAACGGCCGTTCGCGTGGCAGTTGGTGGCATTTGCAAACAATTCCTCGCTGAGTTTGGCATTGAAATCGGCAGCTACGTCACCGCCATAGGCAGCGTCTCCGCCGATATCCCCGCCGACATGACCTACGCCGAACGCTTCGCCGCCGCCGAAGAAAACGACATCCGCTGCCCCATTCCCGCCGCCACAGAAGCAATGCGCCAAACCATTTCCGAAATTATGCAAGCCAAAGATACCATCGGCGGCATATTTGAAGTGATCGCGCTAAACGTGCCTGTTGGCTTGGGCAGTCATGTGCATTGGGATCGGCGATTAGACGGGCTGTTGATGTGGGCCGTCGGCTCCATCCACGCCATCAAGGGTGTGGAAATTGGCACAGCATTTGCCAACGCCACGCAGCCTGGCTCCAAAGTTCACGATGAAATTTTCCTGGCCGCCGACGGTAAAACGCTCACACGCACCACAAATCGCAGCGGCGGCTTTGAAGGCGGCATCACCACCGGCGAACCGATTGTGGTTCGCGCTGCCATGAAACCTATTTCAACTGTGTTGAATCCGCGGAAATCTGTAGACCTGGCAACTGGGGAAACGGCCGTTACCGTTTATGAGCGCTCCGATTTCTCAGCAGTCCCCCGAGCGGCCGTCGTAGGTGAAGCCATGGTCGCCATCACCCTCGCCAACGCCCTCATCGAAAAACTCGGCGGCGACAGCCTCTCAGAAATGAAACCCCGGTTTGAAACTCTGCGCCAGGCCACCCTCCAAGACCTGCCTATGGACAACAAACCCTGGACTTTTGGCTACGGCTAGATACTGGTTAACTGACAAATCCAGTCTAACCACAAAGGACGCAACGATCACAAAAAGAAAAATATTTTGTGATCGTTGCGTCCTTTGCGGTAAAAAATCTGTTTTACGAATTAATCTCCGCCTTCCACCGCTAACCCAGCAGCCTTCCAGGCACGTTTGGCATCCTGGTAGCCCATTTCGTAAAGCTGCTCATGCCCTTCTCGCGTATAACGCACAATCTGCTCCACTGGAATCGGCCGCCTCGGCGCGACAATTATCGGATCAGGCAGTTGCTGAAATTGTTTTTCCAAAATATCAGGAATACCATTATTATTTTCATCAACAAACTCAACTTTTTCGCCACGTACTTGCCGCAAAAGCAGCTCATTTGCCGCTCGCAGCCGGGCATTTTCCACTTCCAAACGCACCAGATCATTAATCCGGTGGAACATCTTCAAATCGGCCTGGAAAGAAGCCAGCAAAGCCCACTCCAACATCGTGCTGGCAGCCGACAAAAAGTTACGCGGCGTCTCCGTCTCAAGCGCCTCATCCTCTTCCCACGGCGTCATAATAACAACCACAATCTCTTCCGCACCCGCATCAATCGCTGGCCCCATAGGCGTATTCGCCACAGTAGCACCATCCCAATAGAGATTGTCATGTAATTTTGTAGCAGGGTAAACAATAGGAATAGAACAACTGGCAATAATATGATCGAGTTCAAACGGTTCTAACTGCATCTTGCTGGGATAAATATCTGGCGAATTGCCAAAGACATGCAAATGACCGGTATTCACTTCAGTGGCAGTAATACGTAAATGAACAGCCGCCTCATCTGAATTAATACGATCAAAATTGACCCAGCCTTCCTTTTGTAACGTTTCCCGAAGGGGCGATGTATCCAACAAAAAATTACTGTTAGTGGGATTAAGATTCGCCTTCTGCACATTCCGGGTCATCAACCGCTTCCACAGTGACCATAAAGAATAGGCATTGTGGCCGGAAGCAATCGCCGCACCATTCACTGCCCCAATTGAAGTGCCAACAATCACATCAGGATACCATTCATGTTCCTCAAGAAACCGCAAAACACCAACATGATAAGCCCCCCGACCACCACCACCCGATAGCACCAAAGCACGCTTACGACTTTCTGACGGCATGTAACACCTCCTTTCTAACTTAACCAATTAGCCAAGATGGTCGATTTTGTGTTTTTGCTGTTGCCATCTGTTTTTTGGCCGCTTCCGAACAAACCGGCAGCGTTAAATGGAATTGACTACCAGGCAAACGCGCTTCATCCTCACCATCTGACTCCACCCAAATATGTCCTTCATGAGCGGCAATCACCCCGCGTGCAATTGGCAATCCCAAACCCGGGCCAGCCCCTTTAAACTTTGTGCTCCCAGTCGAATGAAGCTGGGGATCACCAATACGGAAAAACTTTTCAAAAATCAGTTCCTGATATTTCTTATCAATACCGATACCTGTATCAGAAATCACAACTTCAATGTAATCATTTTGCCCATTTTCACTAGGAATTAAAGTTCCTTCAACGAGAATACTGCCATGATCTGGTGTGTATTTCAGCGCATTTCCCAATAGATTGGTAAACGTCTGCACCAGACGCTTGAAATCCGCTTGAATCGTGGGTAAGTTTTCCAAATTCTGGGTGGCAAATGAGATACGACGCTCGCGGATAGCCTGATTAAGCGGCTCCAGTGCTAAACGCACTATCGTATCAATGCGCGTTTCCACATAGGTTAGCTGCATCCCGTCCACATCAATTTGGCTGGCATCCAGCATCGCTGAAATAAGCGACTCCAGACGCATCGTAGCACGGTTAATATGCCCCACAATCTCACGGGTTTGCTCTTGAGAAAGCGCGTTCTCCTCATTCATCGCCGACAGAATATCTGCATACCCTTTCACCTGGGTCAGCGGTGTCCGCAGTTCATGGGAGGCAATGGTAATGAAGTCAGATTTGACTTGATCCATCACCTCCAGGCGCTCATTTTGCTGCACCAGGTTCACATTGAGCTGGTTTATCTGCTCGTTTTGCTCCCCAAGTTCGCTGTAAAGACGGGCGTTTTGCACGGCTACAACCGTCTGATCTGCCAAAATCTGAATAAGTTCTAACTCACCAGGCTGGTAGGGAACCCCGGAACGTTTGGGGCCAATGGCAAATAAGCCATCCATCTTTTCTCCGCCGCTCACTGGCACATAGACTTCCATCGCCATCTCTTGCAGCCATTGACGGGTTGTCTCTTCGATGAAATTGTAGTCTGGATTGAAATCCACTTCGTATTGCAATAAAGGCTGATGCTGGCGCGACAAGACGGAAAATAATGGATGCGCTTTCTCTATCAAAAATGGCTCTCTGGAAATTTCGCCCATACCAGGGATGGGTTCAATCCGATAAACGTTATCCAGTTCTGTGATTAGAAGGAGGGCGCCACGATTGGTATCAAACTGGTCACGCAAGATTTCAACGATTAATTTGGATAGTTGACTCACATCCAAGGTACGTGAGATAGCCTGACTATAATTTCTGACGACTAAATTGGGATCAAAGCCCTCGCCAAAAAGGTAGCGGTAGGTGATGCGCTCTACCAGGTCACGGAATGGTTGATAAATTAGAAAGCTTACGACAATGACGATGATGGTAAGTGCCAGGGATGCTCTGAATTGATTTTGTACAACTTGCTGCACAAAAATAATCAAGGCGGTAAGCGGCATTGCTGAAATCAGCAGGACGATCACAAATGCAATAGCACGCCGCACGTGTGTACGCACGTCAAAAATGCGGTGCGAAGAGATGGCATACGCCAGCCCGATTACACCAATATAGCGAATGATTTGTCCCGCCAGCGTCAGCCCTGTCAGGCGGAAGAAAATGAGTGCTTCACCCAAAAAGACGATGAAGAGGACGAGGCTCCAGAATAACAGTCTATTGGCGTGCCAGGGGAATTCAGAGCGTTTATAGTTGAGCCAGGTTCTAAGTAAAATGGTGCCGCTCAGTGCAAACCAGGTTAGAAATGAAACGAGACTGCTAACAGTGATGGTTGCCCAAGACATGTTCATGGGAACGATGACGCGGTCGGGGACGAAGATGTCTACGGCGATGGTGGCTATGATGGCGAGGCTTGCCAGGAGGAGCCACAGTTTCTTTTTGGGCCAATTGACGTAAACGGCCGTTGTCATTCCCAAAAATACCGTGCCAATCAGTAAACCTTTGCTGGGTATGTTGGGCGGTAAATTGCTGTAGGGGACAAAAAAGAGGAAAAATTCCCAGACGATGGAGGCTCCCAAAAACGCCAAAAACCATTTCAATGCACTTTCTTGCTGACTACGACGAAGGGAAGGCGCAATCAACAAAAATGTATAGGCTATGGCAGCAGCCAGGGGAATTATTGAAAATGCATCAGATAAATTCATCGTTACTTGTCCAGGATGCTCCTAATTGTAACGGCCGTTATCTGGCATGGCAATGGCATTTTTGGTCAGGAAAGTAATAAAGAAGAAAGGCGTGGATCACTTCCACGCCTTTCTTGAGCGGACGGGGTGGGATTCGAACCCACGGTACGGAAAACCGCACACAGCATTTCCAGTGCTGCACCTTCAGCCTCTCGGTCACCCGCCCACAACGGTAACTATATAATACCATGTTAAACAAGACGGGAATTATAATCAACCCGCGCCAGTTTGCAAATCTACAGAAACCCTCTTGATTTATTCCTCATTTTGGTTAAAATTAATGGTGTGCAAATAAATATTTTGGCATACCTAAATTTTATGGTGAACCTATGACATACAATCCCCTAACAGCACTTTTAATTGGCACAGTATTGATGCTCATAACGGCCGTTATCCTGTGGCCTGAAAAAGGTATCCTGGCACGCTGGCAAAAAAACCGGCACTTAACTGAACGAGTCCAAGGCGAAGACGCCCTCAAACACATCTACAAATTTGAAATGAAAGGCAAACAGCCCACCCTCGAAAGTGTAGCCGGCATCCTGCATATCAGCCTCGATGATACCGCTGAACTACTGAGCAAAATGGAGGCAAACGGACTACTCACCATCAGTGCCGACAGCATCCATCTCACCACAGCCGGGCGAGAAACCGCCCTCCACATCATCCGCGCCCACCGTCTCTACGAGCACTACCTGGCCGAAGAAACCGGCTATGATGAAGCCGAATGGCATGGACAGGCTGAACGCTTTGAACACGCTCTGTCTCCAGACCAAATCGAAGATTTAGCCACCCAACTCGGCAATCCTACCTACGATCCGCATGGAGACCCCATCCCCACAGCCAGCGGCGAACTCGTTCTGCACGGGGGGCAGCCATTAACGGAACTAACACCAGGATTTGCCGGGCGCATCGTTCACCTTGAAGATGAGCCAGAAATAGTCTATGCCCAATTAGCGGCTGAAGGCTTATACCCAGGCATGACGGTGCGCGTCATTGAAAAAACACCTTCCCGCATCCGCTTTTGGGCAAACGGCGATGAACACCTGCTCGCGCCCATCGTGGCTGCCAATATTTCCATCGTCGAAGTTGCCACCGAACAGGAAGAAACAAAAGAAATAATTCCCAATGGCAGCCAACGATTAAGCAGCCTGCAACCAGGTGAAACTGCAGAAGTCATCGCCTTGTCACAAAAATGCCGTGGCGCAGAACGACGCCGCTTTCTAGATTTAGGCATTTTGCCTGGCACAAAAATCACGGCCGAAATGCGCAGCCCTGGTGGCGATCCCACAGCCTACATCATTCGAGATGCTCTCATTGCTTTACGCTCAGATCAGGCCAGCTTAATTCAAGTCAAAAAGCAAAAAACAGAAAGTAAACAGGTAAGTGCATGATGACAAACATGATAAAAAACGAAAAAAACCTACAACCGCAAGTTTCCGCACCGCCCACTTCTGCTTGCGCTACTTGTCCGGCGCACAATGCCGGTAACTTACTCAAACTTGGTGTTGATATGAGTGACTGGGATTACGTGGTAGCCTTGGCGGGCAATCCCAACACTGGAAAAAGCACCGTTTTCAATTCTCTGACTGGCTTACGCCAGCACACGGGCAATTGGCCCGGAAAAACTGTCAGCCGCGCTGAAGGTGGTTACAGCTACGGCGACAACCGGTACAAAATCGTTGACCTGCCGGGTACTTACTCCCTGCTCTCCACCAGTTTAGACGAGGAGGTCGCCCGAGATTTCATCCTCTTCGGCCAACCAGATGTGACCATTATCGTGGTGGATGCCACCCGGCTGGAGCGAAATCTCAATCTGGCCTTGCAAGTGTTAGAAATCACGGATCGCGTCGTCATCTGCCTCAACTTGATGGACGAGGCCAAACGGCACGGTCTCACGGTTGACGACCGGCGATTGGCGCGTGATTTGGGTGTGCCAGTAGTGCCTATGGCCGCCCGCCAGAAAGAAGGGCTTCCCGAGCTGCTGAAAGCAGTCCACGAAGTGGCGACGGGAGAAACCGTTTGCAAACCATATCGCATCAAATCTGGCTCGTCTGCTATCAAACATGCCATTGATGAATTGTCTGCTCAAATTGAAGCAGCATTTCCTGGCGTGCCCAATGCCCGTTGGGTGGCATTACGTTTGCTTGATGGCGATCAGCGCATCGCTGATGCCATTCGTTCTGGTGAACTGGGCAATTTGAGCAGCCAGCGTGAAGATGCGACACAGAACCTGGTAATCCAGCTAGAGTCAAGATAAGTAAGCAATCTTCAGAATTAGGTTTGTAGTGATGGCTTTAGTCATCTGCGCTGGTAAGCGCCTACCACTGATGGAACTTAAGAAAATAAATCGGTAATCGTGTCATGCCCGCGAAGGCGGGCATCCACAGGTGGTGGCAAATGGATTCCCACCTTCGTGG
>JACSSI010000240.1 GCA_014879345.1 Anaerolineae bacterium
TTGGCTGCCAAAAATAGTTTGGTAGTTGGCACTGCGGGCAATGCGTTTGATGATGAGGTTGGGCAGGTTATTGAGGACAAAGTCTAATTCCAGCGGCTGACCACACCACCAGGTGGCGGCGGTGGGCAGGATGAGGTCTTCATTCAAAAAGTAACGCGCCAAATTGGGCATAAAGGGCAGCAGCCCCGGATTTTCTAATACACCACTGCCTAACGGATTGGCAACGGCCGTTTTCTGACGGCGCACAGTCTCCAACAGCCCAGCCACACCCAATTGAGAATAGGAGCGCAGCTCCAACGGGTCACAAAAAGAGTCGTCCACGCGGCGCAATATCACATCCACCGGACGCAGCCCCTCAATTGTCTTGAGCCATACCTGCCCGTCGCTGACAGTCAGATCGCTGCCTTGCACCAACGAATAGCCGAGGTAGGAAGCAAGATAGGCATGTTCAAAATAGGTTTCGTTGAACGGGCCTGGCGTCAAAACGACAACTTGCGGCGCATCATTGGCGGGGGTAAGCTGAATGAGACTGCTTTGAAATTGTCGAAAAAAGCTGGAAAGCCGCCGAATTTTGCCATCGCTGAACATCTGGCTCAACACGCGGGTCATCACTGTGCGATTTTCCAGAGCGTAGCCCATGCCGGAAGGCGCCTGGGTGCGGTCGCCAAGCACCCACATGCGGTTATCTGGCCCCCGCCCCAAATCCGCCGCGTAGAGGGTGAGCAGTTTGCCGGTGGGGGGCATATTCAGGCAAGGGCGCAAGTAGCCATCGTGCATGTAAATGAGTTCGGGGGGAATGAATCCCTGGCTGATCAGCGTTTGCGCCCCGTACAAGTCGGCCAATATCAGGTTGAGCAGGGTGGCTCGCTGTTGAATGCCTGCCTCGATGGTGGCCCAATCTGCTTCACTCATGATGAGCGGTGCCACGTCGAGCCGCCACGGGCGCGGTTGGCGGCCAGGGTCGCCATGCACGTTGTAGGTGACGCCGTTGTCTTGCAGCAGGTGCTGAATGTCCTGGTTTATCTGGGCGAGATCATGTTGTTGCAGGGCGTTGATGTAGGGCTGCCAATGGGGCTGAAAACGGCCGTTCCCCAGCCAAAATTCATCATAGGCATCCGGCTGAACTTCATAGTCGGCAAAAAGTGTGTGCGTGGTGGGCATGGGTTTTCTTTTTTAATACCTGACTTTATATAGTGCGTAGTGCGTAGAACGTAAAATCTCTCGTTCTCTTACGCACTACGTTCTACGTACTACGCACTACGTTCTACGTTTTTCCAGCGCAAATCCAACGTGTGTGGAAATTCTGGATTCATTTCATTTGGCGGCAGTTCAGCAATCGGCTCAGACTCTGTTTTCGGCAAAAACTGCCGTCCGCTGGGCGGCGGCGTCGTGCCGATGATGAAGGAACCGCTGGCCGGTGTATGTCCATATTCCCAGAAGCGGCTGATGCGCCGGGCCTCTGCCACATTCGCATTGAGCGGGATATCCTCGTAATCCCGTCCGCCAGGATGCACCACATGGTATTGGCAGCCGCCGATAGAACGATTATTCCACAAATCCACAATATCGAACACCAACGGGGCGTGAATGCCGATGGTAGGATGCAGCGAGGAGGGGGGACGCCATGCCTGATAACGCACGCCAGCCACATATTCGCCCCGTGTGCCTGTGTTGCTGAGAGGCAGTTGACGGCCGTTACAAGTCAGGGCGTAGCGTCCTTCAACCAGGCCGTTTATCTTGACTTGTAAGCGCTCGGCAGATGAATCGACATAGCGGGCTGTACCCTGGCTTGTCGCTTCTTCACCCAACACATTCCATGGTTCGATGCCCAGGCGCAGTTCCATCTGCATATCGCGCAGTTGCACCGTGCCGTAGCGGGGAAAGCGGAACTCAAAGAAAGGCGCCAGCCAGGAAAACTGATAGTCATACCCAGCTTCTTGCAAGTCAGTGACGACATCATTTAAATCAGCGGCGACGTAATGGGGCAGCAAAAAGCGGTCGTGCAGTTCCGTACCCCAGCGAATCAATTTGTGGGTATACGGCCGTTCCCAGAAACGGGCAATGAGCGCTCGCAGCAGCAGCATTTGGGCAAGACTCATGCGGGCATGAGGCGGCATGTCAAAGGCGCGAAACTCAAGCAGTCCCAGGCGGCCGCTGGCACTGCCCGGCGCATACATCTTGTCGATGCAAAATTCGGCGCGATGGGTGTTGCCGGTAATGTCGGTGAGCAAGTTGCGCAGGATGCGGTCAACCAGCCAGGGGGGGACAGGCTGGTCGCTGCCTGGTTCTGGAATTTGCTGGAAAGCGATTTCCAGTTCGTATAGATGGTCGATGCGCCCTTCATCAACGCGCGGCGCCTGGCTGGTGGGGCCGATGAACATGCCGGAAAAGAGGTAGGAAAGCCCAGGGTGGTGCTGCCAGTAGGTGATGAGACTACGCAGCAGATCGGGGCGGCGCAGGAAGGGGCTGTCTACGGGTGTGGGGCCGCCCATGGTGACGTGGTTGCCGCCGCCTGTGCCGGTATGCCGACCGTCTATCATGAATTTTTCGGTGCTAAGGCGAGCTTGCCGTGCTTCTTCATAAAGCAATGTGGTGTTTTGCACCAGTTCGGCCCAGTTGTTAGCTGGCTGCACGTTGACTTCGATCACGCCAGGGTCAGGGGTGACGAGAATTTTGTTGAGGCGGTAATCTTCCGGTGGTTCGTACCCTTCTAAAATGATGGGCATTTGCAAATCGACGGCGGTGTGTTCGATGGCGGCGATGAGTGCCAGACAATGTTCTAACTGGGTGAGCGGGGGCAGGAAGATGTGTAAACGGCCGTTACGCGCTTCCACAGAAACGGCCGTTCTGGATACCACTTTTATTTTGGCTGAGGGTGCGGGGGATAGGGCGGGAACGGCCGTTTGCTGCCGATAATAATCAATCAAAGGGGGTAAATCCTGGAACAAATCCCGTTCATACGGGGGTTCCTCATCTTCCTCAGCCACAGCGGGCAGACTGTTCAACGGTAAGCGCAGTCCCAGCGGCGAATCCCCAGGAATGAGGAATAGTTGCTGCCGTCTGATCGGCCACGGCGTGCTTTGCCAGGCGTCCGTGCTTACATCCCAGCGCAACGGCAGCACATAACCGGCCGGTTTCTCCAGACCCCGTTCCAGCAGTTCCGCCAGACGCCGTCGTTCCAGCGGATCACGCAAATCAGCTTCCAACGGATTCAGGTTGGCAGGCACTTGTCCCTCCTGCCACAGAAAATAAAAAATATCTTCATAAACGGGAATGATGTATTTTTGTGCTACTCCCAGCCGTTCTGTGAGCCGCGCCATAAAACGGGCAGCCTCCACATCCGTATGCCCAAAATCATCCGTCATGGCGGCCAGCAGGGCATCATGACGCCAAATTGGCACGCCATCTTTGCGCCAGAATGCCGCCAGCTTCCAGCGCGGAATCTGTTCACCGGGATACCATTTGCCCTGCCCATACTGCAAAAATCCGCCGGGGCCAAAGGTTTGCCGCAAACGCAAAATCAAGTCGTTGGCGAGTTGGCGCTTGTGCGGGCCATCGGCGGCCACATTCCATTCGGCCGCTTCCATATCATCAATCGAAACGAAGGTCGGTTCGCCGCCCATTGTCAAGCGCACATCTTGCCTGAATAAATCGGCATCTACTTGTTCGCCCAACGCCATGACGGCCTGCCATTCGGTTTCTGTGTAGGGCAGCGTCACGCGCGGGTCTTCATGAATACGCTGCACCGTGTTGCTAAAGGTAAAGGTGGCTTCGCATTCTTCCACGGCGCCTGTCACGGGCGCGGCGCTGACGGGATCAGGCGTACAGGCTAACGGGATATGCCCTTCTCCGGCAAACAGCCCAGAGGTGGGATCAAGACCAATCCAACCAGCGCCGGGGATGTAGACTTCGGCCCAGGCGTGCAAATCGGTAAAATCCTGGACTGGACCGCTGGGGCCATCCAGCGCTTCCTGGTCGGCGGTGAGCTGCACCAGATAGCCGGAGGCAAAGCGGGCGGCAAGACCCAAATGGCGCATGGCTTGCACCAATACCCAGGCCGAATCGCGGCAGGAACCGATGGCACGGCCGAGCGTCTGTTCGCACGTTTGCACGCCCGGTTCCATGCGTGTGGTGTAGCCAATATCTTTCCACAATTTCTGATTGACCATGACGAGGAAATCGACGATGCGCTGCTCGCTGCGGTCTATTTGTTTGAGCCATTCGCGCAGCAGGGGGCCATCTTCTGCCAGTTGCAGGTAGGGAATGAGTTCTTTGGCTTCTTGTTCCCGATAGGTGAAAGGATAGTTTTCGGCATAATCTTCGACAAAGAAGTCAAAGGGATTGATGACTGTCAGGTCAGCGATGACATCGACTTCGACGTAGAGTTCGGTGACTTTTTCGGGGAAGACGACACGCGCCAGGAAGTTGCCGAAGGCGTCTTGCTGCCAGTTGATGAAGTGGTTGCCCGGGCGAATGGTGAGGGAGTAGGCTTTGATGGGGGTGCGGCTGTGAGGGGCGGGGCGCAGCCTGAACACGTGGGGATAAACGGTGACAGGCTTGTCGTATTGGTAATGGGTTTTGTGGTTTAGCGCTACATGGATGGACATAAATCACCTTTATGTGTGGGCGGATTCCTTTCGGGTATCAATGGTAGCGTATGGTGGGATTTTGGAAAACGGCCGTTTCACACCAACTTCATGACACCGGATATAGGCGGAATGTCCAATCCATCTCGTGGTTAGGTCTAGGGTAGAAATTTGGTGGGGAAACGGCCGTTTTTGCCGGTAATTTAAAATGTTTTAATAGCAGTTTGTAAGAGCGTCCTGTCTCGCTTATCTGGTTGCCAGTGAGACAGGACGCTCTTGTCAGTTATTTATTGCGCATCGCCTTCAGTAACGCGCCCGCACCCTTAATCGACTTCCCGTTGAGCATAACCAACAGCGCATCCAGCATGTCACGGGTAACGCTGCCATCGCCCATCATCAACATGGTGCGTAAGGGCGATTGACGCCCCATGGCTTCCATAAGCGCCGCAGTGGGTGTCTCTTCTTGCCCCACAATCATTTTTGCCATCTGCTTTTGCATCATATTATTCAACTGCCTGCCGATGAACGTGCCGTTCAGGTCCTCGAGGGGGGTATTGATGGTGAAATGTCCCTTGGTATCTCCTGCATTGACTGGTACCGGATGACCCAGCAGCTTTGCAAAATCTTGCTGGCTGATGGGCATTCCTTTGGGGAAGTTGTGATAGATTTCAGGTGTTTTTGCTATGACTGGTTGAGATGCTTTCACTGAGAGTTGTGCCTGGAGGCGAATATCTTGCGAAGATGCCCCAACCAAAATATCAAATGTACCCGTTTCCACTGCCCAATCGCTGCTGGCTGTGTTGTAGAAGGCGAAGGCGCGGCGATTCAGGTGGATGGAAACGGCCGTTTCCTCCCCAGCTTCCAGTTCAACCTTCTCAAACCCTTTCAGCTCTTTCTCAGGCCGGAACACGCTTGTTTCCACATCCCGCACATACACTTGCACAATTTCCTTGCCCGCAATGGCGCCACTGTTTTTCACCTTAAATGTGACGGTCAAGGTGTCTGACTCGCTTATTTCATCCTGGCTGAGTTGCAAATCGCTGTATTCAAAGGTGGTATAGCTCAAACCAAAACCAAACGGGAAAAGCACCGCTTGTCGGACGGCGTCGTAAAAACGATAACCTACAAAGATGCTTTCGCGGTATTCAACGGTAGCTGGGCCGCCAGGAAAGTAATGATAGGAGGGATTGTCTTCTAGTTTGATGGGGAAGGTTTCGGCCAGCTTGCCAGACGGGTTGACACGCCCTGTCAGGATGTCGGCGAGCGCTCCTGCTCCTGCCTGACCACCGAGGTAGCCTTCGAGAACGACCGTTACCTCATCTAGCCACGGCATTGCCACCGGTGATCCATTGCTCAGAACCACAACCACGTTTTCATGTGCTTCAGCAATGGCGGCAATCAAAGCATCATGTCCGGGAGGCAGATTCATATGCTCACGATCCAGTCCTTCGACCTCATACATATCGGTCAGACCGGCACAGATCACCACCACATCAGCGGCTTGGGCAATAGCCTTCGCTTCAGCAATCAATGCCGCATCTGCTGCATCTGCTTTTGCATCATAGCCAGGGGCATAACTGAGATTGTCTTCGCCAACTAACTTGACCATCTCATCATAGAAGTTATCCAATTGGGTAGGGTTCATCAGCGAACTGCCAGCGCCTTGATAACGCGGCTCCTTAGCAAACCGGCCAATGATGGCAATTTTTTTGTTTTTCGCCAACGGTAATAGGCTGCCTTCATTCTTCAGCAAGACGGCTCCCTCTCCGGCAACCTGCCGCGCCAGGGCATGGTGGGCCGCGGGGTCATAGACAACATCGTGGGAGAGCGTTTCTTCTACTTTGAAAATCAATTGCAAAATGCGTGCCACAGCCTTGTCTAAAACGGATTCGTCTAATTGACCAGCCTTCACAGCTTCCACGATCTTAGCGTCGTTGCCATTGGCTGATCCCGGCATCTCCAGTTCAACGCCAGCCTTCAAGCCATCAACACGGCCGTTCATCGCTCCCCAGTCGGTAACAACAAGCCCTTCGTGTCCCCATTCGTCTTTGAGAATGGTGGTCATCAATGTGGGGTTTTCGGAGGCATAAGTTCCGTTCACTTTGTTGTAGGCGCACATCACCGTCCACGGTTGTGCTTCTCTGACAGCAATTTCAAAGCCAGCCAGATAAATTTCACGCAAGGCGCGTTCGTCAATGACAGCATCAATGGTCATGCGTCGGTATTCTTGATTATTTGCCGCATAATGTTTGAGCGAGGTACCGATACCCTTGCTCTGCACGCCGTTGATGTGGCTTTTGGCAATCTCACCGCTGAGGTAGGGGTCTTCCGAAAAATACTCAAAGTTGCGACCGCACAGCGGAGAGCGTTTGATGTTAGCCCCTGGCCCTAGAATGACGCCCACTTTTTCTTGTTGGCATTCTTCGCCCAACGCTTCACCGACCTGATAAACCAGGTCACGGTTCCAACTGGCAGCCAGGGCGGACGCAGTGGGGAAGCAGGTAGCAGGTACACTTTCGTTCAGGCC
>JACSSI010000241.1 GCA_014879345.1 Anaerolineae bacterium
TTTGGCATCTTGCTGGCGCAGGAAGGCAGCGGGGCATCGCTGTTTGGTTATGCTGGCGGACAAGCCGGGGTCTCTGACCTGTGGTACTTTGGCAGCGGCTACTTTGACCCGCAGACCGGACAGTTCTTAGCGCAAGAAACGAACCCGCTGGCTCCCCTGGCAACCTCTGTGCTGGCGAACCCAGGCGGGTTGTTGTTTGGCCCCTTGATGCTGTGGAACTGGCGACGGCGGAAGAAGAGTGACAAACTGCCGCCGACAGGCTTGTTTGCGCTGGTGCTGCTGTTTACAGTGGGATTGGCTGCTTGTAGGAGTGCGGAAACAGGTACGCCAACCCCAGGAGCGCTAATAGTACCACCAAAAATTGCTCCAACTCAGGAGCCGACTGCCTCCCCCACTTGGATACCTAAACCAATACCAACAGTCGTAGTTGCAGAAATTACGGTAATGCCAGAATGCACAGAAGAACCTACAGTTACTTCTACAGCAACGGCAACTGTGATTTTGGTAGTTGACCCTCAACCGACGATAACTCATGAATTGAATGATATTGTAAAATTCGATCAAATATCATGCACGGGTTAGTTCGGTAGGCTAAACACTTGCAGTGCAGTTAGATAAACTCCAGCAGTGCGATAAAATCTTTCAGGAAAAGGTTAGTGGTATCATTGATAAACGGGCGCGACTACAAGCTTGCCTAGAATGTGTGCGGCAGGGTGACACACTGGTGGTGACCAAGTTGGACAGGTTGGCGCGTTCAACGCTACATCTTTGTCAAATTGCTGAGGAATATGTGTTTGACGATTACCGTCGGCGCCGCGCCAAAAAGACGCTGCGCACGCAAACGGCCGCTTTGCAGCTGTGGGTGCAATACCTTGTCGAAGTGGTTGCTGACAGTGATCTTCTCGTTGAAGCGGAGGCTACGGCGTATTTTCCCCAAAAAGAGCTAGATACTCTGCGCCAGTATACAGCGTCATAGCCAGGCTTTCTTCCTACTTATATACGGCGCCCATCATTGCCAGCATGTACCTGCCGCCTGGCAGGGTGTTACTTGGGGGCTGGTGGAAGGATTTGTTAAATGGCTGCTCAATCAAGGCTACAGCCTGGCCAGCGTCAATAACCGGCTGTCAGCTATCAAGGTCTATGCCCGACCGGCAGCTAAAGTCGGCGTGATCCCCCCCACCGAACAGGCGTTGATTCGTGAAATGCGCGGTTATGGTCGCACTGAAGGCAAACAGGTGGATGAAATAAGACCAAAAACGCGGGTAGGCAATAAGAAGGAAGAAGCGATTGTATTAACGGCCGTTCAAGCCCGTCAATTAAAAACCACCGACACAATGGAACTATCATCAGATATTTGGCAAGCACTAACTGCCTATGCACCCTATCTGCGCCAGAGTGGCATTTTGCTGCGCGGCAACCGTAAGAATAATAAGCTGACGGATGACGTGATGTCGGTACGAGCCATTGGCTCACGGATAAAGATTCTGGGGCGAGATATTCTGGAGCTGTGGGAACTGAGCCCCCATGATTTGCGCCATACCTGGGCCACGCGAGCCGCCAAGGGTAGTAATCCCTTTGTATTGCGCGATGCCGGTGGCTGGACGAACATGCAGACGTCGAGTCGCTATGTCGAACGGGCGAAGGTGGTTAATGAGGGGATTAAGTTGGATTATTGACCGCCAATTTACGTGCAGGCTTCCCGGATAATAGGCTAATGCAGTCTTGCCAGAGTAGACGTGTCTCGGCATGCATCAGACAGATTGTCTGAAGTCTGTACGAATTCATTCATGATTCGGCTTGTTTCTACTTTTGAAGTGTTTAGCTCAACAGTTTGCACCAGAACCATATTCTCTTGTTATAGCGCTTTATACATATTCAGAGCTAATATATTCCAGTTTATAAAACCGCTATTCATGACGGGGCTGCAAGTTTCAGGATTGTAATATTCATGAAGGGATCCCGTCTTTCTAATATCATCGGCCATAAGTTTAAGCGTTTTAGAGGCTAGGTCTTCTGCTTCGGTAACAAACCCATAATTCAGGAGACCCATGAATACACAATACGAAGCCACAATCCAAATAGGCCCCAGCCAGTTTGAAGGATTGTTCGTCTCCCTGAGATCGTACATTTTTTCTTCTTTTGATAGGGTGCGGACGCCTCCGGGAGCGTAGAAGCTTTTGTGATTAAGGTAGTGCAACCTCATTTGTTCGGCCTGCTCTTTTGTGGCAAATCCAGCCCACAATGGCAAAAATCCAGACCATACCTGAATCCTGATTGGCAGACTATTCCAGAATACGCCAAGACCTACGTGAAACCAGTCAAAGGTACGGGTTTTTACATCGATATCAACGGAATAGAAGAATTTATCCCTTTCATCCCAGCATTCATTTTGAATAGCAACGATAAGATTATTGGCTTTACTCTGATAATAGGTTTGTTTTTCAGGGAGTTCCAAATTTTGGCATATTTCTGCCATCGACTCAAGTTCTTTGACCATAAAAGCATTTAGAAAAATATTTGCTGTGGTTCCCGGGGTTCTTCCAAAACTGGCCGGATCATTATCCATGCCGATCATGATGTCATCGGCCCACACATACAGGCCACTGTTTTCATGGAAATAGTTTTCATCGTAACATGTAAAATAAAGGTGCAGTTTGTCGATAGACGAAGCTATCCATGAATTTTCTTGAAGAAGTTCCATCACAAGAAGCGTCTGCTGGCACAAAAAAGGTTTGTGCATGTTCATCTTTATGCCTTCAAGATGCTTTCGATTAAGATAGGGAATCTTCTCGTCTTTATGGGTCTCTACCATCATAGGGATATAGCCGTCTTCAAGCTGATGGTCGAGAAAATTTAGCACATTCCCTTTGCCATGATTGATCCATTCCGCTGGTAGCACTTCCTGATTCAGGTCTTTTAATCCATAAAGCGCCCAATAGGAATCCCAGTCCCATAGATTACCGTCATAAACAGAACCAGGGTCGATAAAGGGATATTGAAGCGGTGGTTTCGGGGGTTTTAGTGAGGTTGCCGCCATCGCGTTAATATACTTTTCTATTACCAGATAATCTTGTTCAAGTTGATCTGTCATTTTGTCTCCAGTTCACAAGGGACAAAGGTGTGTCTACTGTCCCAGTAATGTCTCTGTGTTTCTTCAGTTATTTGAAAGATTCCCCCAGAGAAGTAGCATTCTATGTAGTATTCCAATCAAACCCAACGGCCGTTAAGAACGCTTTGGCAATGATCATATGACCAGACTGGTTAGGATGAACACGATCCCCACAAAGTGATTGTGTGGGCCGAAACGCCAAGTAGTGATCATAGGCTGCCTGCACATTGACAAAAACAGCGTCGAACTCCCCCGCTAATTTCTCAACAACGCTACTGTATTGATCCATCTTTGCCCGCATCGGATCCGTTGCATTGGCTTCTATATAATAGGGAGTCATCAGCACGAGTCCTTTTAGTTGGGGTCGTGTCTGCTCTAATAGGTTGCGGTAGGTTGTTTGGTAACGGCCGTTATCCACCTGATCGGGATTGTTTGCATAATCAAAGTGTCGCCACACATCATTGATGCCAATCATGATCGAAAGCCAATCTGGTCTGTGGTCAAGAATATCGGTCTGCCAGCGTGCTTCCAGATGATCGACGCGGTTGCCGCTAATGCCTGTGTTGAGCACCCGAATACGGCGTTGGGGATACCAGGCATCTAACAGACTATTCACCAAAGCGACATAGCCATTACCCAATCCAGCCCTTTCTCCTAACGGCCGTTCCCGACCACAATCAGTTATCGAATCACCCGTAAAAAGCAGAGTTTGTCCATGTTCTAGGTTCATTCATATATTCCTGTTCACTCGAAATTTTGACGGGAAATTGTTCCATTCAGAGTTGTTTGAGCCATAATTCCATGACTTACTGGACTCGCTCCCTGTTTATCCGGTCAACGCCGCTGAGTTCTCTAACAAGTATTGCTCAATTTCCACTGCATCTGCTGCCGACAACATCCAATCTGCTGCCTGGGCCGTCTCTTGAATCTGAATCGGACTCCTAGCGCCTACGATGGCGGCCGTCACTTCATTTCGCCTTAAGACCCAGGCAAGCGCCAGTTGCGCCAGTGATTTCCCGTTTCTCTCAGCGATGGCTTGTAAGCTAGTCACCAAATCGAGAACCGCGCTGAAACGAGGTTCTTGGAATAAACCAACTCTGCGCCGGTGGTCATCGTCTGCGAAGTTCTTGATCGTTTCGTGGTCATACTTGCCGGTAAGGATCCCTTTGACCAGGGTTCCGTAGCAGACAACACCAATGTTATGCTCCGCGCAGAAAGGCAGAATTTCCTCCTCAATTTCACGTTGCAGCATATTATAGGGGGGTTGCAGTGAGGTAATGGGATGGATCGCCTGTGCTTTTTGCATCAGGTCTACAGAACAGTTTGAAAGCCCTGCGTATCTCACCTTGCCCTGTTCAACGAGTCGAGAGATCGCTTCCCACCCTTGCAAAGTCTGCTCATCGTCTCCCTTCATCGGCCAATGGATCTGGTATAAATCAATCGTCTCGATCCCCAACCGCCGCAGGCTATTTTCCGCCTCCCGCATGACTGTTTCTCGCGTGAGGCTGTGAAATCTGTTGCCGCCATCATCCCAATGCAGCCCGACTTTGGTAGCGATATACGGTTTCTCTTTCATCTGCCGCAGCGCCATCCCGACTACCTCCTCAGAATGGCCGATGCCATAGTCAGGAGCCGTGTCGATCCAGTTAATTCCGGCTTCATAAGCAGCAATAATGGTGCGGATCGATTCTTTATCGTCCTGAGTACCCCAACTTCCTGCCCAGCCGCTCCCCGATATCGGCCAGGTTCCAAATCCAACCACGGAAAAGTTCAAATCTGAATTCCCAAGCAGCCTATATCGCATACGCGTCGTCCTTTGTAGAATGCACTCTCAAGCCCAATTGAGAATGATTAATCGCTTAATAGTTTTTCAGCAGTGCAGTTATCCGTAATTAAAATATTTATCAATCCCCCTCTTAATGCAGCCCGGATTGCTGCTAGTTTTCGGCTTCCCCCAGCCATGCCAATAGCCCGGTCAACGTGCTTCATTTGTTCAAGTTCTATTGATATAACGCGGTCGTTTAAGGAACTCTCGACTGGGTTTCCCTCAGCATCGAAAAAACGCTGTGATATATCACCAACTGCTTTTTTCTCTCGGAGAAGGTTAAGTTCCTCATCAGAGAAGATATTCCCACTCTGTTTTAGTATGGGAGAAGGCGTGATGGAACCGATGCCAACAAGTGCCATTGTTATCCGATCAAAATAGGCCATCGCTTCATGAACATAAGGATCGTTAATTAATACATCTCGGGTAGTTTTTAGGCCTACTATGCCTGGTGCAGGAAGGTAAATGGCTTGCCCTTGGACTAGATCGGCAAATCGTCCCGTTATGTGTGCTGCGTGGATTTCGGCGGAAGGATTCCCCACACTTCCTAATATTTCAACGACGTGAACATCTTTCTTGCGCTGAACGGGGTGCATGGAATTTACCAGTGCCAGCAGCGTAGCACTCCACGAAGAAATACCAATGATTTCCCCATTGTTGATGGCTGTTTCGACATAATATGAAGCAGCCGCACCAATGTCTCTTTGGATAGTTTCTTCAACATCGCTGTTTTGACAATCGACGACGATTGCATCGCGCAGCCCATAGCGCCCCATAAGCTGTTTTTCAAGATCAACGAAAATACCTTTAGGCGTAGTCACACTGATGCGCACGATTCCTTCTTCTCTGGCGCGATTAAATAATCGTGAAACCATCGCTTGGGATAAACCAAGCTGTTTCGCAATATCTGTTTGCCGCATATTATCTTCATAATACATAGTGGCTACTTTGTTTATTAGCCTTAACTCGTCGATATAAGCCATAAGTTTACCCTTCTGAAACTGATTGCTACTTTTTGATGATTGGATTGTAAATTATTGTTGAATAAATTTCAATTTCCAATAAATATTTAGCGTTTGACAAAATATTTATCATAGTATAATCTATCATCATATAAATAAATATCACATATTGAATATAATTTCAAGCCGCTTAAGTGAACCTTCTTTATATCTGTTGAAAGAGTGTTGTTATGGATATGTCATCCGTTGCGGAGATCGCTGATATTCATACCTATGTAGGCACGAACGCTATCGATGCCTTGTTGGATTTTGTGACTCGTCACAATTTCAATTACCCACTTATTGTGTCAGATGACAATACCTATGAAGCCCTTGGAAATGAGGTTGAGACTGCGCTAAAAGAAAGGAAGTTCACCCCACATAGTTTGATTCTGCAAGGGAATGGCAATCACGTTAAGGCAGATGCCAGGAATATTTTGAATGTCTTGGTGGCCCTACAACCGGAAACGGCCGTTATCGTTGCAATAGGCTCTGGTACCATCACAGATATCGTCCGTTTTGTGAGCCACCGAACCGGGCTGCCATTCATTTCCATGCCCACGGCCGCCTCTGTAGATGCCTATTCTTCGTTTACCACGTCCATCATGGTTGAAGGGGTTAAACACAGCCTTCAAGCGAAGCAGCCTGACGCGATCTTTGTTTCAATAGACACACTTAGAACTGCCCCACCACCCATGACAGCAGCAGGTTTTGGGGACATGTTGGCAAAATATACTGCGCTGGCCGATTGGAAACTGGCTCACCTATTAGTCGATGAACCTTATGACATCGAGCTTGTTAAATCTGTAGAGATTGCCTTGGATCGGTGCGTAAGCGAAGTAGAGGAAATCGGCGAACACTCAAGGAAAGGAATAGAGATATTAATAGATGGCCTGAATGAATCCGGCATATGTATGGCAAAAGCAAAAAATTCACGGCCCGCCTCTGGATCTGAACACTCTCTTTCACATTATTGGGAAATAACTCACCTTAAACGTGACCAGCCCCTTGCGTTGCATGGCGCCAGAACAGGTGTGGCAGCAGGTGTAATAGCCGGTTTATATGAAAAAATCCGCTGCCTTTCCCGCGAAGAAGTTGCCAAAAGACTTGAAAATGCAAATTATCCAAACCCTTCTACTGAAGAAATTGGCTTACAACGTGTTTTGGGTGAAGTTG
>JACSSI010000242.1 GCA_014879345.1 Anaerolineae bacterium
TTGTTTGCAGTGGGGGGAAAAGCAGAGGCGGCTTATGCAACGGCCGTTCCCGTCACCCTCACCATTTTCAGCACCTACGTCATTGCCGGACTAATGTCGGCGCTGGCCGCACTATCGTTGACGCTAGGCACCAGTTCTGGCGACCCCCGCCTGGGCGCTGCCATGACCCTCGACTCCATCGTGGCTGTCGTTTTGGGTGGCACGCGCCTCAGCGGCGGACAAGGCGGCGTTGCTGGCTCCATCATCGGCGTCATCATCCTGGGGCTTATTCGCAACATCATCTCCTTTGCCGACGTACCCAGTTGGTATCAAACACTCGTTGACGCCCTTATCATCATTATTGCGCTGGCAGCACCCGGATTTATTCAACTGATCAAAAGGCGGCGCATCTCATGAGCAAACTCAAATCTGTCAAACTCACGCCGCCATTCATCGCGCTGTTGTTAGCAATCGGCTTATTCCTGCTCGGCGGCATCATTCGGCCTGGCTTCGTCAATACAGATCAAGCCATCAACATCGTGCGCCTGGCCGCCTTCCTGGGCATCATTGCGGCGGGGCAAACCCTTGTTATTCTCAGTGGCGGCGAGGGCATTGATCTTTCCATCGGTGCTGTCGTTACCTTGGCTGCCATCCTCACGTTTCGCATCAATGCCGGTCAAAACGAACTGGTGCCGCTGGCACTCATCGTGGCTCTGGCGGCGGGTACAGTCATTGGCTTGCTCAACGGTTTGGGCGTAGCCCTGCTCAAAGTGCCGCCGCTCGTCATGACCCTGGGCATGGCAGGCGTCGTTCAAGGTCTTGTTTTAGCCATCACGCAGGGTATTTTGGCAGGCGACACCGCACCCATGATGGGCAAGTACATTTCATCCCCCTTGATCATTGGTATCCCGGGTGTCATTTTTATCTGGATATTCCTGGCTGTGCTCATGTGGCTGCTTTTGGAACGCTCGACCTATGGCAAGCAGTTGTTTGGCATTGGCGTCAACCGCACTACCTCTCGTCTTTCCGGAGTGCGTGTCCCGCTGGTGGTGATTGTAACGTACAGCATCAGCGGCTTGCTGGCAGCTTTTGGCGGGTTCATGCTGCTAGGTTTTACCCAGACTGTGTTTCTGAACTTGGGCGGGCCATATTTGTTTCCCTCCGTAGCGGCCGTTGTTGTTGGCGGCACGGCATTGGCGGGTGGCAAAGGCAGCTATTGGGGTACGATGGCTGGGGCGTTGGTATTGACCTTGATTACCAGTCTATTGACGGCCATGCAGTTGCCTGAGGCGTTTAAGCAAATCACCTTGGGTGTGATTTTATTGGTTTTGATTTCGGTCTACGGCCGTCAACGCGGCTTGAGGCAATAATTTGTGACTATTTGACAAGACCTGACAGGTTTACACTGGATCGTTTCGGTAAGGCATTTTTTCATGGCCTATTACCTCTACAGCCTAGTCCATTCCTAAACCTGTCAGGTCTGAAATGTTAACAGGAGAACTATCATGGAAAAACTAAAACTAGGACTCATCGGGGCTGGCTTTATTGCGCGTTTTCACGCTCGCGCCATCGCCCAAATTCGCAATGTAGATGTGGCGGGTATCACCTCGCTGTCCAATTCCGAAGCCGCCGCTCAGGAAATTCGCGCAATGGGGGTGGGCGAGGCTGTGGTTTATGACACCATCACTGAGATGGCAAACCATGTGGATGCTATCGCTATTTACGCGCCAAATTTTGCCCGGGTGGAGATCATGGAAGAGATTGCAACGGCCGTTAAACAGGGCGCTGTGCTCAAAGGTGTCATCTGCGAGAAGCCTTTGGGGCGCAACCTGAAAGAAGCGCGTCGATTGGTTGAATTGGCTGAAGAAGCCAATCTGCGCACTGCCTACTTTGAAAATCAGATATTTATGAAGCCAATCCAGGCACAGTTGGCACAGCTTCTGCCACAGCAGCAAACGATGGGGCCGCTGGTGCTGACTCGTTCTGCCGAAGAACATGGCGGCCCGCATGAGCCCTGGTTCTGGGATCCTACCCAGCAGGGTGGGGGTGTTTTGTCTGATATGGGCTGTCACAGTATTGCTGTGGGCTGGTATGTGCTTACGCCCGCAGGTAAACCGCCCACATTTTTACAGCCCATTTCAGTGACGGCTGAAACCTCTCTGCTCAAATGGGGACTGCCAGAATGGCGGCAAAAATTGAAAGAACGCTTTGGCGTCGATTACAGCAAAACACCAGCCGAAGATTTCGCCACTGGCATGGTGACTTTTAAGAATCCAGAGACGGGGCAAATTTCAAAAGCACAGTTCACAGATTCCTGGATGTTTGAAAAGCAGGGTTTGCGCCTGTTTATGGACGGCATGGGGCCTGGTTATGCTTTTGAGGTAAACACGCTGCGTTCGACGCTGGAGTTATTCATCGGTGACGAAGCGGCCGATGCCATTGCCGATGCAGAAACCGCTTTGGAGAAGGCTACTGCATCACGCGGGTTGTTGGCGGTGCAATATAACGAGGCTGATTTGTATGGCTATACCGACGAAAATCGGGAGGCGGCGGCGGCTTTCCTGGCCGGAAAAGATGCCCATTTATCCTGGCGCTATGGCTTGGAGATTACTAAATTGGTGATGGCAGCCTACATGTCGGCTGAGAAGGGGATGACGATTGATTTGACGGAAACGGCCGTTCAGCAAGCATTAGAAACGTATATTCCGCTTATTCAACAGGGTCGCGGCGCGGAAGTGCTGCATCTTGTATAAATCCTTTCCTAATTTGCCATGTCTTAGTGGTAACTGGCTCGGCAAATAGTCGAGCCAGTTTGGGTTGTGCATCATGCAGCCTATATTTCTCTCCCATGGAGATAGCCGGTTATCTATGATTTTTTACAGCAAACTAACCGTACATACTTTATCGGTATGTACGAAATTTTTGCTTGTCTCAATTCATCCAGAAATCAGGCTGCTTTGGTGGCAGGTGTATCAGAGGTATGCTATAGTGAGTGCGCGTAAAAGTTGACCAACAATCTAAGGTTGCCGTGTGCAGATAAATTCCAGTTTGTTTTATGTTATGGAGTTGCTTGATGAATCAATTTATTCTACCGGCGGGGTTTGAAGCCCAACAAGTGGTAGAACTTCTTGAAAATGAAACGGCCGTTGCCACAAGTGCCATACAGGCCGTTATCACCGAATCCCCAACCAGTGAGCAGGTAAGCATCTACGACACGTTTGATTGGCGGTTGTATAATCAAAAATTTGCATTGTTTAGTGTGGGCAGTCAGTTTACCTTGCGCGATCTTGTTGAAGGGAAAACGGCCGTTCAGCTTGAATTAGACGAACTGCCCCAGTTTGTGTGGGACATGCCGCCCGGATTATTCCGCGCCAAACTGGCGCCCATCCTGTCGATGCGCGCCCTCTTGCCTATGGCAAACGTAAGCCACCAGAAAACCGTCCATCGCCTCCTCAATGAAGATGAAAAAACGGTGGCCTGGGTCATGTATGAGGTGTTCGCGCCCGTAAGAAATGGTGAGACCGCTTTGCTGCAACTGTTGTCCATACAGCCGGTGCGCGGCTATGTCAAAGCAGAAACGCAGTTGGTTGACCTATGCCACCAGCAGAACTTTGAAGCCACTGATGACGAAATCATCCCCATGTTGTTGATGGCTTGCGGCCATGAACCGGGAAGTTATTCCGCCAAACTCAACGTGGATTTGAAGCCCGACATGCGCGCTGATGCAGCGGTAAACGTCATCTTGCGCTACTTGTTCCAGGTTATGAAGATGAACGAGCAGTATATCAAGCAGGATGTGGATACGGAATTTCTGCATGATTACCGCGTATCGGTACGCCGCACCCGTTCGGCGTTGAGTCAGGTGAACGCGGTTTTTCCAGAAGCCTATACCCAGCGCTTCAAAAAAGATTTTAAGTTTATCGGTAAACTTTCTAATCAACTGCGGGATTTAGACGTGTACCTCCTGGCTGAAGCAGATTATAAGGCGAAATTGCCTGAATTTTTGCAGGAGGATATTCATCCTTTATTTGAATATCTACAAAGTAAACGGGAGGACGCGCTGCAAGCTGTTATCTCTGAACTGGACTCGGCGGAATATCGGCGGATTGTGCAAGATTGGGAACTGTTTTTGGAAGAACCGCCAACGAAAGATAAAACGGCCGTTAACGCCACCATGCCTATCCTGGAACTGGCTCAAAAACGCATCTATAAACGATACCAACGCATCATCAAAGTGGGCAATGCCATCCTCAAAGATCAACAAGATGAACTCCTGCACGCCTTACGTCTGGAATGTAAAAACCTGCGTTATCTGATGGAATTCTTCGCCACCCTGTTTCCCCCCGATCAAATTTCCATCCTTATTCGCCAACTCAAACAGTTGCAAGACAACCTGGGTGATTTCAACGATTTTTGTGTGCAGGAAGTGTATTTACTGCACGTTGGCCGAGAAATGCCAATACGGGGACAGGCATCGCGTGATGCCCTGATCGCCATTGGCTGCCTGGTCGGGGCGCTGCATCAACGGCGGGAACAGGTGAAAAGTGAATTTGCGGGTACGTTTACCAGCTTTGCCGCGCCGCAAAACAAGGCGCTGTTCACTGACCTTTTTGCACCGCATAAAAAAGATAACAAGAAGAAAGGAGGCAAGGCATGACAATTATCGCGCTTTACAGCAATAAAGGAGGCGTGGGCAAAACAGCAACGGCCGTTAACCTTGCCTACCTCGCCGCCCAATCTGGAGCCACCACCCTGCTCTGTGACCTCGACCCCCAAAGCTCCGCCACCTTCTACTTTCGCATCAAGCCCAAGCTCAAGAAAAAAGCACGCGGCTTCCTGGAGCCAGGAAAAGCGATAGAAAACTCCATCAAAGGCAGCGACTATACGAATTTAGACCTGCTTCCCGCCGATTTTTCCCATCGCAATTTAGACTTGCGCTTCTACGACCACAAAAAGCCCGTCAACCGCCTGCGCAAAGTGCTCAAACCACTCAGCCAGGAATACGACTACATCTTTCTCGACTGCCCCCCCACCATCAACATCCTGGCCGAAAATATCTTCAACGCCTCAGACTATTTACTCGTGCCCCTCATCCCCACCACCCTTTCCCTGCGCACCCATTTGCAACTGCTCGACTTCCTGGATGACAACGGTTACAAGAGCAAAAACATCTTCACCTTCCTGTCGATGGTAGACCGCCGCAAAAACCTGCATAAAGAGCTGAGTACAGAGATGCCCAATCGCTTAAAAAACGCGCTGCCGGTGGCGATTCCCTACCAGTCTCAAGTGGAGCAGATGGGCATCCGGCGAGAACCGGTACCCGCGTTTGCGCCCCAGTGCGAAGCAGCTTTGGCTTATGAAGCGTTGTGGCAAGAATTGTCTAGTCGTCTTGAATAATTCAGGAAAAACCTAACAGGTTTGCAGTTCCATTTTAATGTCTAAACATTTTTGCATGGCCTATATCCAGATTTGTCCAGATCGTTCATAAACCTGTCAGGTTTTATCACGAGACTCCGGCTACACCACAAACCCACCCAACTTCGTTTCCAGATATTCCATAATGCCTTCCCGCGCCCCTTCACGTCCCAATCCGCTTTCCTTCATGCCGCCGAATGGCGCTGCTGCGCTGGTCGGGTTGATGTCGTTGATGCCGATAATGCCAAAGTTTAGCCCTTCAAAAGTACGCACTGCTTTAGACAAATTTTGCGTGTAAACGTAGGCAGCTAAACCGTAGTGGGTGTCATTTGCCAGCGCCAAAATATCATCCTCGTCGTCAAAGGGGATGATGGCCGCTACGGGGCCAAACGTTTCTTCACGGTAGATACGCATGGCGGGGGTGACGCCGCTGAGTAAGGTTGGCGCATAAAAATAGCCATCGACCAGCGCCCCTTCGGTGAGGCGTATGCCGCCGTTATGCAGTGTTGCCCCCAAGGCCACAGCATCCCTGACCTGCTCATCGACTTTTTCGATGGCGGCTTCGTTCACCAGCGGGCCAATTGCCACCTCAGCATTCATACCATTGCCAGCCACCATGCGGCTAACGCGCTGGCTAAACGTTTTCAGGAACGGTTCCATGATGGCTCGATGGACGAAGATGCGGTTGGGGCTGATACACGCCTGCCCGGTGTTGAGAAATTTGACTAAAGACGCACCCTTCGCCGCATGAACCGGATCCGCATCGTCAAATACGATGAAGGGGGCGTGTCCGCCGAGTTCCAGCGACATCCGTTTGAGTTGGGGGGCGGCATCTTGGGCTAGTTTTTTGCCAACGGCCGTTGAGCCTGTAAACGTAATCTTTTTCACCAGTGGATTGGTGCAAAAGGCATGACCAATCGGTGCCGGGTCGAGCGCCGTCACCAAATTGGCGACCCCAGCCGGTACACCTGCCTCTTCCAAAATCTCAAAAATGGCGATGGCGCAGAGCGGCGTCGCTTCGGCTGGTTTTAAGACAATGGTGCAGCCCGCCGCCAACGCGGGTGCTACCTTGCGTGTGATCATCGAGATGGGATAGTTCCAGGGCGTAATCGCACCCACCACACCCACCGGCTGATGTGCCACGATAAAACGCTGATCAGCACGGGCTGACGGGATGGTTTCGCCATAAATACGCTTCGTTTCTTCGGCAAACCAGAGCAGGAAGTCTGCGCCGTATTGCACTTCAAAGGTGCTGGCTTTGAGCGGTTTGCCCTGTTCGCGTGTCATCAGTTCAGCCAGTGCTTTTTTGCGTTCAAGCATCAACTGGTAGGCACGATATAAGACCTCGGAGCGCTGGTAAGCAGTTGTCTGTGACCAGGAAGCAAGGGCTGTGTGGGCGGCCTGGATGGCTTCGTTGGCTTGGGAGGAACGGCCGTTTCCCACCCGCCCTATCTCTTCCCCCGTCGCTGGATTATAAACCGCAAAGGTATCCGTCATTTCTCGCCATTCACCATTGATAAACATAGTCTGCTCCTTTCAGGGAATTTTACAATCAAAGTTCATTTTAAACGTTTACCAAAAATTACGAAACCCGGCGTGACATCTTCGGGTGCGGTTAGTTTTTGTGTAACAAAGCAGACTACAAAAGTCTTGCCAATACGAATTGGCATTAAA
>JACSSI010000243.1 GCA_014879345.1 Anaerolineae bacterium
CTATGAAAGACATGCAAATCTTATTTTTGAAACGGCTTTGAAGCCTGATTTCTTTGATGGACTCATTTTATGGACTGGGGCCTTAGATTGGTATGTATCTGATGAGAAGCTGAATGATTTTGTGCAAAGATTTGCTTCTGTGCCTATGGTGGGTATGGAGACACCGCTGCACGGTGTGCCGCTCATTGATTTTGATAATTATCAGGGCATGTGGGATTTAGTTCAGCACATGGTGGTTGATCATGATTATCGTCAGATTGCGTATGTAACTGGAATTGATGGGCATTTTGGTATTCAGAAACGAAACCAGGCATTTTTTGCATGTATGCAGGCACATGGTGTGGCTGTTGATATAGACAGGGTGGTACAGGGTGAAATATCTGAGGAGTTTGGGAAAACGGCCGTTTCTATTTTACTTGATGAGCGGCAGAAAGATTTTGACGCTGTCGTGGTTGCTACTGGTTCTTTGGCGAGTGGCGTATATAAAGCGCTTCAGTCCCGAAATATAACTGTGCCGTTGCACAAAGCGATGGCAAGTTTTGATGACTTCCCACTACTTACATCTGTGAATCCCCCATTTTATGAAATGGGAAGGGCTGCTTTGGAAGCCTGTTTAGCATTGATTAAAGGGGAAACAATACCAGATCATATAGAAATGCCGACCAATTTAATAGTGCGGCGTTCTTGTGGTTGTTTGCCCAAAGTTTTTGAAAGCGATTTTGGATTGCTGCGTGCAGACCCCATTTTTGTGACGCAGATTCCAATTCATGAACAAATGGCAGAAAACCTGGCCAAAATCATCCCCGACAATATTTCAGATGATGAATTAAAATTGTTTAGCCAGCTATTTGTGCAGAGCATTACTGAAGGAACGCCGCAGAAATTTATTGACTATTTTAATAAAGTATTGTTTCAACATGCATTTATAGAGCATTCGTTTAAACGTTGGCATGATGTGATATTGGCGCTCCGGGAGTATGCTTTGCATTATTGGCACACGCTGGAGTTTATTAACCGGGTTGAAGATGTATGTTATCAAGCACGTATATTGATAGATGATATCTCTAATTGGGCAATGGATAATCAGTTTGTTTTTGGAGAGGAGAAATCGTTAAGCCTGCGGCATATCGGATATTCGTTAATTACAGTTTTTGGCCTGGATGAAGTGCGGGAGTTAGTGGTGGATCAATTTCCTGAGGTTGGTATTCCGTACTGCATGGTAGCTTTGTATCAATCAGATGGAGGGGTGTTTCACCAGAGTGAGTTGATGGTTGGTTATGATGAGAACGGCCGTTTCTCTTTGCCAAATAATGCGGTATGGGTGTTTAAAGAGAGCGTGCTGCCGACACCTTTGTTCGCTTCAAACCAACGTAGATCATTTATTGTGGCTCCCATGTATTTTCGGGAAGAAGATTTAGGGCTTGTGGTGTTTGGTATTGGCGCTAAAGATGGATATGTATATGAGACATTACGCCTTCAACTAAGCAGTGCTTTGAAACGAGCCTTAATGGTTAAGGAGATTCAGAGCGCACAAGATGAATTGGAGATGCGGGTTGCCACCCGAACTGTGGAATTAACACAAGAAGTGGCTAAACACAAAAAGACTTCTGAAGCATTACAACAAAGTGAAGCGACAACACGAGCCTTACTAGAAGCGATTCCAGATGCTATTTTCCTTATCGATAGTGAAGGGCGATTCCTGAATTTTATGCCGACAGAGGATTTGAAAACGGCCGTTGAGCAAACAGACTACTTAGGCTTGACATTGACAGATGTATTTCCACCAGAATTGGCTAAAAACTTTGCACAAGCCATCCCTCAAGCATCTCAAACAGAAACAGTATTATTACAAGAATATCCAGTAAAAATAGGTCACGATACCCGATATTATGAAGCGCGGTTGATAAATATTGGGCAAAACAACGTATTGGGCATTATCCGTGACATTACAGAACGCAAACATAACGAAAAAGAGCGTGAACAGCTCATCATTGAATTAGAAGCTAAAAACACAGAACTAGAACGGTTCACCTATACCGTATCGCATGATCTAAAAAGTCCACTAGTGACCATTAAAGGGTTTTTGGGTTTTTTAGAACAGGATGCGCTTGAGGGAGATGTTGAGCAGTTACATCAAGATGTGATGCGCATCCGTCAGGCGGCTGAACGAATGCAAGAACTCTTGGATGATTTGTTGGAACTATCCCGTATTGGACATTCAATGAACCAACCAGAAACTGTGCCATTTGCCGATATTATCCATGAAGCAATCACACGAGTGCAGGGTCAAATTGAAGAGAATCAGGTTGAAATCATCATCCAGCCTGATTTACCGAAGGTCAGTGTAGACAAATCTCGGATAGTTGAAGTGGTGCAGAATTTGCTCGACAATGCTGTGAAATATATGGGTGATCAAACAAAACCAACCATTTCAATTGGAACAGAAATTATCAAGTATGAAACCTGTTTTTTTGTGCGCGACAACGGTCAGGGCATTGAAACCAAATACCATGAAAAGGTATTTGGTCTTTTTGATCGGCTTGATCAGTCAATAGAAGGCACAGGTATTGGTTTAGCTATAGTGAAACGCATTATTGAATTACACAAAGGTCGGATATGGATTGAGTCTGCCGGGAAAAATAGAGGTTCGGTATTTTATTTTACACTGCCACTAGTTGAGAGCCACAATTAAAGAAGCTATCACCCGATTAACAACAATTGAAAGACAAACGGGCTAGATTACAGCATGGTAGCGCATTTTGTATGGGTAATTTAAGTGTGAATTCTTATTAAAAAAATGGGAGCCTGCTTGGTAAAAATTAGAGATATTTAAAACGGCCGTTCCCCCCACCATGTTATAAAATAAAAATAAGCAACCCAGCGCACCTCTATTTTTTCAAGAATTCTGTTACAATAATTGCCATAAATGCGCTGTAAACTAAAAAGTAACCTGCGAGGAAGCAGTAAATATGATCCACAAGAGTGTATCTCCGCTACGAATTTTATTAGTTGAAGACAATCCAGCTCATGCAGAACTTGTTATTCGAAGCTTCAAGAGTCATACAATAAACAGTGAGATACACCACGTTATAAATGGGGAAGTGGCACTTGATTATTTATTTCAGCGTGGTGAATATGCTGATCCTGAAAAAAATCTTCAACCACACGTCATATTGTTAGACATCCGAATGCCAAAAGTGAATGGCCTGGATGTGCTAAGAGAACTCAAAGCATCAGAAGAATTGCGCCATATCCCAGTCATTATTCTTACTACCTCTGATGCAGAACAAGATGTCAATAAAGCTTATCAGAATTATGTAAACAGTTATCTGGTTAAACCTGTAGAATTTGATAAATTCATGCAATTAATGGAAGAATTAGGCTTCTACTGGTTAAATTGGAATCATTACCAGAAAGTATAGCCTTTTGCCTTTGGCACTCCGCTAAACAGAGTGCTGTCACAATAACGACGAAAAACTGCATTAACCGTTACCTGCAATGCCTGCTTTGGGGTGATAAAATATCGCATGGATCAAGAAATCAAACAAATTCTATTGGTAGAAGATGATTTTGGGCATGCCGAGCTGATACGGCGTTCCTTTAGATCCAAAGCAGCAGAAATGAGTGTAACGGTTGTTAAAAGTTTACGGGATGCCCAAACGGCCGTTTCTCAATCACCACCAGACTTAGCCATCGTCGATCTATTACTACCTGATGGCAAAGGCATCGAATTCCTCTCCTTGGCCGGGCCAGATGCGCCTTACCCCATCATCATCATGACCAGCCATGGTGATGAGCAAGTTGCTGTTGAAGCCATCAAAGCGGGCGCCTTAGACTACGTTGTAAAATCTGATGTCACCTTGCTGCAAATGCCCTACATCGCTGATAGAGCCTTGCGTGAGTGGAGCCACATCAAAGAGCGCAAACAGACCGAATCATTGCTGCGTGCCAGCGAAGAGCGATTTCGGCAGGTTATATCCTCCATTAGTGACCACATCTATTTAATGGAAATCATCTCAGAAGACGAGATAATTTACCGTTATCTCTCACCTAATTGCGAGTTTATTACTGGCTACAGCCCATCAAAAATTATGGCAGATGCAGCCTTTTGGCCTTCCCTGGTACACCCTCAGGATAAAAAGCGGATACGTGCTCAACGCCGACTCTTATCTCTAGGAGAAAACAGCGAATCTGAATACCGGGTTATTCGCGCAGATGACCGTATTATTTGGGTGCGAGACAGCGCGCGCGTGAAACAAGAAGGATCCTCCTATCTGGTATATGGGGTGATTAGTGATGTCACTGAGCGGAAAAGCATCGAAGATGAATTACGTCAATACCAGGATCATTTGGAAGTTTTGGTGGCAAAAAGAACGGAGGAGCTGGCAGAAGCCAAAGATGCAGCAGAATCTGCTAACCGAGCGAAAAGTGCCTTTTTGGCAAATATGAGCCATGAACTGCGGACACCGCTCAACGCAATTTTAGGTTTTGCCCAATTAATGGAGCGTGACGCAGATATAACCCCTGGGCAGCGTGAAAATCTTGGCATTATCAGCAAAAGCGGCGAACATCTATTAGCCCTCATCAATGATGTGCTTGAACTTTCAAAAATAGAAGCAGGTCGTACCACGCTCATCCCCACCACGTTTGATCTATATGATGTGGTGCATAGTTTAATAGATATGTTCCGCATAACCGCTGAGAATAAGGGGCTATCTTTGCAGGTGGAAATGGATGAAGATTTACCGCAATATATTGTTACAGACGAGCAAAAATTGCGGCAAGTATTGACCAACCTTTTGAGCAATGCCATCAAATTTACACTCGCGGGGCATATTATTCTTCAGGTGCGGCTAGATGCGCGTAAGGATACAAGTGCTGCCGTTTATTTTGCTGTGACAGATACTGGGCCTGGCGTTGCTTTTGAAGAGCAAAGTGGTCTGTTTGATCCGTTTGTACAATCTCGTAGTGGTGTGAAGACTATTGAAGGCACTGGCCTCGGGCTGCCCATCAGCCGTCAATTTGTACTCTTGATGGGTGGTGATTTAAGGATGGAGAGTCGTTTGGGTGTAGGCACGACTTTTGAGTTTGTGATTCAAGTGGCAGTTTCTGAACCAACGGCCGTTATCCTTGAAGAACCAATACGTCGAGTAACAGGCATTGCTCCAGGCCAGCCGGAATACCGGATCCTCATCGTTGAAGATAAGGAATACAGTCGATTATTGCTGCGTCAGTTATTAGAGACAGTCGGATTTTTAGTTGATGAAGCAGAAAATGGACGTGAAGCCGTCCAGAAGTTTAAAGAACAGCCGCCTCACTTTATTTGGATGGATATGCGTATGCCGGTTATGAATGGTTATGAAGCAACCAGACAGATCAGATCGCTGCCTCATGGAAAAGAGACGTATGTCCTGGCATTGACGGCGAGCGCCTTTGAGGAAGAAAGGTTAAATGTATTGGCTGCTGGGTGCGATGATTTTGTGCGCAAACCTTTTCGTGAATCTGAGATTTTTGAAAGGATGACTGCCTATTTAGGCGTTGAGTTTCTTTATGATCAACAAGAAGCCCTCAAAACAAATATGGAGCAAAGTCGGGTTGAAGACATATTGACACCGGAGACGTTATCCCACATCCCTGAAGAGTGGCTGATAGAATTGAACCATGCCGCAATTAGAGCCAGAGCTGATCAGATAACGGCCGTTCTCGCTAAAATTGAAGTGGAACATGCCCCTGTTGCCCAGGCCTTCGCACAGCTTGTCGAAGATTTTCAATTTGACAAAATTATGACATTGACCAACACATGATAAAGCAAGAAGGGATTCATGTCCGAAAAACAAACCAGTAAAGCGAGAGGTGACATCTTAATCGTAGATGACGCCTTACCCAATTTACGTCTACTCTCACGCATGTTGCAAGACAACGATTATCAGGTGCGTGGCATTTCAAACAGTGCTATGGTGACCACCGTTGTCAACGCGGAACCCCCTGACCTGATTTTGCTCGATATCAACATGCCGGGTCAAAACGGCTATGAAGTATGTCGCTCACTTAAAGCGAATGAAGCTTCCCGCACCATCCCCGTCATTTTTATCAGTGCGCTTGATGATGTGATAGATAAAGTGCAGGCATTCTCTGTTGGTGGCGTAGATTACATCACCAAACCGTTTCAGGTTGAAGAAGTCCTGGCTCGAGTCGAGACACATCTCACCATTCGTACCTTACAAAAGCAGTTGGAAAAACAGGTGAGAGATCTCCAGTCAACGACAAATGATCTGGTGGCGGCAAACAAAGAACTTCAAGCCAGTAACGATGAGTTGAACGCCTTTGCCCATACCGTTGCCCACGATTTGAAGAACCCGTTGGCTAGTACCTTGTTGAGCATGGATTTATTAGAACGGTTCATCCAACTGGATATGCACGAGAAAGCCTTAAGCGCTTTGGTCAACATCAGAGATGGTGGGTATAAACTGACAAATATCATTGATGAACTGCTTCTATTAGCCAGCGTGCGTAAAGAAACTGTAGAAAAAGCGCCGTTGGATATGGGTGAGGTTGTGGAGCAAGCGATTGACCGTTTGAATATGATGTTCATTAAACAGGATGTCAAAATAGATTTACCGGATGAGTGGCCTGTTGCTGTTGGTTATGCGCCTTGGGTTGAGGAAGTATGGGTGAACTATATGAGCAATGCCATTAAATATGGCGGTTCTCCCCCCGCCATGGTGTGCGGCACAACTGTTCAAGAGAATGGCATGGTTAAATTTTGGATTAAAGATAATGGGGATGGCATTTCAAATGAGGTCATCAATACATTATTTACAGAGTTCACCCGTTTGGGGCGAGTTAGGGTTCAAGGACATGGACTCGGTTTATCAATTGTGAAACGTATTATTGAGAAGCTGGATGGTGAAGTGGGATTGGAGAGTCAGGTAGGAGAAGGAAGCACTTTTTTCTTTACTCTCCCGGCTGGATGAATGCAGGTTTGTAGTCACTACTTTTGAACGTTAAATAATTATTCCGGTAATCC
>JACSSI010000244.1 GCA_014879345.1 Anaerolineae bacterium
CAACCACATCGTTATCTAATTTCGCTCCAGTCACAGTGATTACTTCAATCATCTCTACCTGGAACGGTTCGGGAGCTGGCTTGTCATCATCGTTAGGTGGTTCTTCTATCGTAAAGGTGTTATTTTTCGGCTCGTTTTCACTACCATCTGGGTTGGTAATCACAACCTGCCAAGTTCCACTCTTAGCACCTGTCAGGTCAAAGTTGGCACAGATCTGAGTGTCGCTCACCACAGTGACATGCGCTGCTTTTATCTCCAGATTCTTAGATGGGTCTGTGACCGATACTTTGCGCAGTTGCACCTTCGCGCCATCCTGGAAATAACGGCCGTTCACCGTCAGCCAAACCTTATCATTCACATAAGCGTGGTCGGGGAAAACGGCCGTAATCATCGGTGCTGGCTCTCGCCGTATTTGGCTGGCCAGCTTAGCCGCTTCACGCAAGTGCAGCGTCATCTCTTCCAAACCGATCTGTATCCGCTCACGATGAAAACCAGCCTGTGGATTGTTGCCTGCTCCTTTCGACTCATCCCACGCACTCTGTACTAGATTCTGAAGCTTTTCCAGAGTGGGCTGGAGAGCAACCACGCCATCTTTACCCGCCTCACGAATGATGCGTGGCGCTTCTTCACCAGCAAAACGTTCCACCCAGCTCAATAATTCAGCAATCGTCAGACCAGACTTTAATGTCACCGTCTGGCGTTCGGCTGCGCCCAGCCAGACGGAATCCAACTTAAAATACAACTCCCGCACCGATTCGGCGATAACGTCCAACGACCGGGACAGCAAAACCAGTTGTGTCCCTAGGAAAACATCTGTTCCATCGCGGTCAAAGTAATGTTTGAGGGTTTTCCAACTTCGCTTCAGTCCAATCACGTGGTCAACAATGATGCGGAAATTGGTCAGGTTTTGTTCTTCTTCAACCGTATTTACCCGTTGCCGCTCCAAACCAAAACGATCACGCATGAGACCTAATAGACCATGAACATCATCTGGATCGGCGGGAGTTTTGTTCCCTAACAACGTATTAAACAGCCCTTTAATACGATCCTGGCGCGGACCACCTACCACCCCCAACTCATCAATCAACTCTGTTAGCTGCGACTGCACAAGGGCACGGATCGCTTCCACATCTTCATCATCAGCGTCTGCGCGTAAAGGGCGCAGTCCTTCAATGAGCGGCACAGATTGATCGAGCGCGGCACGAGCACGGGCGTAAATGCTGGCCTGCGCACCGGTGACAGCTCCCATGTCTGCCTGCACACTGTAACTGCGTGGCGTCCATGCCCATGTGGAATGGCCGTCTACTTCCTGCTCCGTAAAAGCCTGGTTCAGTGCCGCCAAAAAACCTTTGGGGTCTGTGGTGCGTGGCCGCCAGGCCAACACTTCTCGTAACGTCCCTTCAACTGCCTGTTCCAGGGTAGAGATCGGTTGTGATGTGTTGTATTGGGCCGACTGTCCCACATCTATAGTTAATTCGGGGAAAGCCCCGTTACTGTCTGCCATAATAGTTATCCTCCAATTGGTTGTTCATACGCGCTTAACGCGCCGGGCACATAACGACTCTTACAAACTTTTCAACTTGATGATACGGCGTGGTACGGTGTTAACCGTCCCGGCGCAGCCACAACAGAAATAGAATTTGCGCCAATGCGGTCTGCAATTTCCTGCCAGCAGCGGCAAAACGCTTCGTTTGTGGCAAACAACAGTTGCCGACATCGATCCAGCCCTTCTTTGACGCTGTTCACCCAGGCCCACCATTCCCCTCCCTTTTCGCGGCCCAGTCGGATCAGTTCAGCCATTGGCTCGTAGCCAGCTAGGTCAGACCAGAAATGGTAGGCAACGTGGTTATAAAGCACCTGGCAGCGCCCGAGTAGTTGGCTGGCCTGGCTCAGGTCGGCGGCGTGGCTGGCGGCTGGTTGCGCTTCACCCAACAGCACCCCACCTTCCGCCAGATGTCCCACGAGATCATCCACGGCATCACCCCATCGCTGCACCAGAACGTGGTCGCCTGGTAAAGGTTTATCTTCGATAACAGTGGTGTGCAAGGTCATCAACCCTTCCCGTAACAGGTACCACTGTTGATTCAACTCTTGAAAGACAGCTTCCACGGTCATGGTTTACCTCTTAGCCAACTCCGAATAAAAGTTAGCCGCGATTCGTTCTGGGGAAGCGAGCCGATTAGACAATGCCCACCGTGCGGCTCCCACCAGAAAACGGGCAGGGATAATGCCAGGGTCAGTGCCGCTGGCCAGCCGTTGCGCCGCTTCAGCCACCATTTGTTGATGTGCAGGCCGAAAATGCACGACCTGGATCAGGCTTTTGTCGCCCAACTGGGCATAAGGCTGGAAGCAGATCGTGTCCACTACTAACTGGCTGGCCTGAGGAAAAGCGTCCAACATCCCCTGGGGAATGCGGCTACCGCTGGTGGTGGGATAAAGCCGTGTCCATAATCGGTGAAAGGCGTCTGCTTCAGCCGTAAATCCCATGCGCCGTAACAGTTCCAGGTTGATGAACACCCGGAAGTAGGGTGTGGGGTGAACGCCGTCCGGGTTAAAGCTCTGCGTGGCGCGAGGCGATTGAGCCACGACACCGATCAATGAAGAAACGATGGCGGGGCCGCCCAGCAGCAGGCCACACAAATCAGCCCAAATTTCTTTGTGCCAGCGCATCCAGGTGTTGGTAACACCTTTTTCAAGACCTGCTTCCTGCAAGCGCTGCTGAATACGCCGGGGAACTTCGCTCCACAATCCCAGGTCGTTCTGCAAATTGTGGCTTACTTCGTGGTGAATGGCCCCCAATGACCAGGGGTTGACCAGGCGATGATAAGGCAACTTGACGACGGGAAACGGGTTTTTGAGTTTACCCAGGCGCGTCAGGCGCACATTGCGGCGGAAGGTGGCCGGGGTGAAGCCCGTTTCCATATAGGTAAACGGGGGTGGCGTGGGAATGGTGCGTGCCCGGCCCAGTCCTGTGTAGGTGGCCTGGTAACAATCCAGACCAATGCGATCAGCGGCCAGCAGCCAATTGGCGTAGCGGGTTTGGCGCTGGCCGAATAACTCGAAAAAGAAGTCCCATATTTTTTCAGCCTGTTTAATCCCTTTACCGGCGCGATCTTTCTGGAGTAGGAAATGTTGCAAGTTGGGGGTGCTGGGGGTGGAAACGGCCGTTTCTGCCATTTCATCCAAACCTTCCACCAGCCCCGCCAACTGCTCGCGTAACTGCACCATGAACTGATTGGCTGCCTGAATGTGTGAGGCTGAAGGGCTGGCTGCCCCAGACCCAAATTCGTCACGGCGAAAAGGACGGACGGCGGTCACGTTACGGCGGGCATCCTGAGCTTGCGCATACAGGAACCTTTGTACATCGGTCGTTGACCGTTGGGGGAGACGGGTCACCCTGGACGATTCTAAGGCAGGGGGAGCCGAAGCCATTACTTCATCTCGCGTAACCATGTCCATTCCTATGCCCTTTGGTGCTGTCGGGCGGACGCCGCTGTTGTAAGGCATACCGCTGCTGTTCTTGAATAACCAGACCCGTCTGGCGAGCCAGCACTCTGGCAACTAACGTTGCTGGCACTGACCGACCATCGGCTACCCGTTCAGCCAGGTCAGCGACACTGTTTTCAAGGATAGTTGGCAACTGCCGGATGAGGGGGCGGGTCTGGGCACGGCCGTATAAGAAACGTGTCAGTCCCGCCACCCCCTGCACCAGTGTGGGCAATACGGGCCAAAGCGCCCGGTAGCTCTGTGGCGACAAACGGATAGCCAGAACAGGTAAGGCCGCCGCCAATGTCACCGCCTCGGTTTGGCTTTCAGCAACAACCGCCGCCGCAGCCAGTTGCGCCATAAGTTCGACTTCTTCTGTGAGTACGGCCGACCAGGTATCTTGCCGATTGGTTGAGAGCCGACGAGGGCTAATAACCACCGAAGCTCGCTCGCCCCATTGATGGGCAGTTCGGGCAGCCTGGCTGGCTAATGTCGGCTGGCGAGATTTAGTCGATGGTGCGGGGAGATAATCCTCATCCTCTAACTCTAAATCCTCGTCCGCGTTGGCTAACAGTGACGGAGACGCCACTTCGCCGAATATTTCCGCCAGCAACTCGTCGTCCGTTTCGCCCTTACCATTTAATGGTGGCAAATCAGGCGTAGTTGACCCATTTTCATCTTCTGGCTCGAATGATTCAAAATCAGGTATCTGGTTGCTCATGGGAACACCTGTCAACAAAAGTAACAACCCGGTTCTTCATCTCTAGAAGAATTCCGTTTCTAAAAGCAAAAAACGTGATTTTCAGTAGACTGCGGGCTAATAGACACAGTAGCGCGGACGAATAATGCGGCGACGGCCATATTGTATGTCAGTGCTGGGATAGCCATCCACCCAATCACCGTTTGGATCGCCATAACCACCACCATAAACACGCGGAGCAGGAATACCACCACCGGTCATTACAGGCCGACGACGTACCACGGATCCTCTACGCGAGACGGGACGCCGCACACGCGGACGAACACGTCCACGGCGAGGAGCAATAGCTGTACCCCGGCGTCTCATTTGACGCGGCGTTACGGCCGTACCCCGTCGCATCATCCGGCGACGTGCAGCTAACTGATTACGACGAGTGGCGGTAGCCATACGACGACGGCTGGCTAATGTTTGAGCCGTTTGGCGTGCCATCGTGGCAGCAACCCGTTTGGGAGTGACAGGACGGCCAGCGCGTTGCTGGCGAGCCAGGGAAGTGGCCGTTTTCATCGCCATTCTCGGTAATGCCCGAATCGCTTTACGGGAACGACGGTTGCGACTAAATGTTTTGCCAACTGCCCGGATACCTTTGCTGATCAGGGGAATGGCTTTGGGCAACAGACTGGCAGCCAGGGGAATAAGCGGCAAAAATTGATCTGATTCATCTTCGTAATCTTCAAAATCTTCAAAATCTTCGGAGTCACCCCCCAGCAGAGAGGAGATCAGCGGCCCAGCTAGGCTGGCAAGGGCGCCAATGAATTGATCGGCTTCCTCTTCACTTTCAGACTCGGCCGCCAGGTTGGCCAGGTAATCCATTTCTTCCAGGATTTCCATGTCACCACCCATACTCTCAAATTCAGCCTCGGCTTCCTGCTCGGCTTCACTTTCATACTCCCCTTCGTACTCCGACTCGCGGACGGTGGCATCGGCAATACTGCCAGCAATTCTGGCTCCGGTGGGGCCAGCAATCGCGCCGCCAGCAACCCGGGCTGCCTGGCGTGCCAGATTCTTTAGCAAGCCACCAGCGGGTCCTCGCGCTGCCTTACCGATGGCCCGGCTGGCACCCCGCACCAGATTGCCAATGAACGGGTCAGCTTCCAGGTCTTCAAACTCTTCGTAATCCTCGAAGTCTTCAAACTCTTCATAATCCTCGAAGTCTTCAAACTCTTCAAACTCTTCATAGTCCTCCTGATCCTCGAACAACCCGTCCAGTTCCATATCCTCAAACTCTTCATAATCTTGCATTTCCAAATCTTCGTACATGACAGACTCTCCTTCGTTGCTAAAAGCAATCGCTCATAAGATGACGCTGACTGTACTGTAGTGGGAGAGGGCTGCCGTTGTATAGTCGCCTTTAATAGTGACGCACAATTATGTTTCACATAGATAAGTGTCACTTAAATGAGGGATTGTGGTCGCAGATATTAGCACTTATAATGGAATCTTCGCTTTCGGCTGTGTACATAAAGGTTATTGTGTCTCTAACATAAGTTGCTCCGTTGTCACTTCGTATCCAATATCCCATCATTATTAACAATTAACAGCGTAGTTCAAATCAAATACTCTATATCAGCGAGCAACACAGAACGAACTGCCTCCTGTGCAAACTGTAACGCTGAGGATATTATCTTTCATCAGTGGTTGTACGTTGCCAGGGGATTTCTTGAGTATATTATGGCGTCTATGGTCGAGACCCAAGGGAATACAGAAGTAGCTCAGTTATTACAGCAGTTTCTGTCCAATTTTGAAGGCAACTTAGTTTCGCAAGAATCGCTTGAACTGGATACGGGAAACGAAATCTTACTATGTGTGATTCAAATGGCTGGCGTGCGTTATAAACTCAGTTATCAGCCCTGTCCAGAAGCTTCTCCCATCAAACTTGTATTAAGCCCCCGTGAAAAAGAAGTTGTCCGCCTCGTGATAAAAGGTTTTACAACTCAAGGCATTGCTAAGGTGTTGGACATCAGTCCTTGGACTGTCACAACGCATATACGTCGCGTATTCTCGAAACTGGATGTTAATTCGCGGGCAGAGATGGTGGCTTGTGTACTAAAGGATGGAGTTCTATAGAGTTCCCTCCTTTTTTGACCTGATAGAGCAATACGTTAGAACAATAGGTGTTGAATACAGACCGATTAAAGACAGTTACAACGATATTGTTTCGATTATCGGTAAACACCTTCTACCAACACTTCGCCTTCACGCATCTCCAACCTGGTTATTTCGATGGGCAGCGACATTTGGTCATACACAGCTTGCCCTTGCTTGATGGCTTCCAGCACAAACGCGGGCGCTTTTGTGCCCGCGATTCCCACTTCTTCGATGATGCCTTGGGGTTTACCATCTTCCAAGTAGATGGTGGCGCGACCAAACACAGGAGTACGCATCCCCATAAAATAGACCAGACCGCCACCCACGACACCATCAGGGTGAATCTCAATTTGCGGATGACTGAAGGGCAGATTGGCACGTGGCTCGATAAACCAGGCGAGCGTCTCCATTGCCATCTGGTCTGTGACTAATACGCTAAACGTTTCGCCGACGGCATCACCCGCCCGCCAATGTTCACGAATCTCAGCGATTTCTGGATGGAGGATGGGCGCGGCTTCTACCAATTCCACGCGGCTGGCAACACTAAGCCAGGCGAAGGCATTGGCGACAATCAAGAGCAGCGCAATCAGGAGATTTTTGCGCCGGCCAAAAAAAGAAAGCAGTCGGCCAAGAATTGGTGTGCTTTGCCAGGAAGATTTTTGTTTTAGGGTTGTGTTTTTCATAACGTATAAC
>JACSSI010000245.1 GCA_014879345.1 Anaerolineae bacterium
TCACCGTCGTACCGGCAGCAACGGCCGTTGTCGTCGTATAGGTCCAACGGCCGTTATCCATCACCGCTGCCCCACTTTCCAACACAGCACCACCATCCGTCAGCGACACCGTCACCGCAGTCACCTCAAAATCATCAACAGCAGCCACGAAAATAAATTCGCCCACCGCCCCCTTATAAGCATCCAGGTTAACGGCCGTTACCGTCGGTGCCTTCAAATAATCCGACATCAATACACTAAAAATTGGCTTATTCTTTGCTTTCGCTTGCACGGCATAAATCGCCTTCAATCCCGGATCAGCCATCACCATTTTGCCATACTGTGCCCCACTCCGAAAATGCTCTCGGGCAACTTGCTGCGCTGGCGTTGGTTCTTGATTATTAGGATAAGCCTTTCGCGAAATAATCACTTTGTCTTGATAACGTTTGAAAACGAGGTCACCAATTTGACCATGAATTTGTTCCAATACGGGATTCAACTTTACATTTGCCATTTTAAAATATCCTTTAAATAGTACAATAATGAGAGCTTCCCCAAATCACAAAAACACCATCAATTCCTGATCGTCACCAGAAACAATACCAATACAATCTATGTGTTTTTTGCAAATTCAAAAAAGAAAACTCTAGCTTAACTGGTCACCAGAACAGGCATTTGCGCTGTCCCCAATACAATAGCAAATCTCAGTGAAACCCATCTGTACGCCCATCGTACCACCACCCTACACACCCCCTACGCCACGAAATTAATGATTAAACAGCTTGCCCTGAGCCTGTCGAACGCTTAACAACTTCACCACGCATCCTACCTGGAACCTACCTGGAACCTACCTACATCCTACCTAAACTCCCTTAAAAGCCCCACTGTTCACTGTTCACTGAAAACTGTTCACTGCCCCCACATACCACGCCACCGTCTCGCGCAGCCCTTCCGCAAACGGCCGTTCCGCCACAAAACCAAACAATTCCTTTGCCCGGCTCGTATCCAGCTTGCGCCGTGGCTGCCCATTCGGCTTCGTCGTATCCCAGCGAATCTCACCCGTAAAACCCGTCACCTGCGCAATCGTCTCCATCAACTCCTTGATGCTAATCTCATAAGCACTGCCCAGATTTACTGGCTCACTCACATTCAACCGTTCCGCCGCCAGCAAAATCCCCTCCGCCGCGTCCGCCACATACAAAAACTCCCGCGTCGGCGATCCATCACCCCACGCCGAAATAAAACCATCTCCCCGCTCCGTCGCCTCCAGACATTTACGAATCAGTGCCGGAATCACATGCCCCGTCTCCAAATCAAAATTATCCCGCGGCCCATACAAATTCACCGGCAGCAAATAAATCGAATTAAAGCCATACTGCTCCCGATACGTCTGGCTTTGCACCAGCATCATCTTCTTCGCCAGGCCATAGGGCGCATTCGTCTCCTCCGGGTAGCCACTCCACAAATCCTCCTCGCGGAACGGAATCGGTGCAAACTTCGGATACGCACACACCGTGCCAATTGCCACAAACTTGGCCACCCCCGCCAGGTAACTCTCATGCATCAGATGCGTACCCATCACCAGATTGTCATAGAAAAACGTTGCCGGATTCTCCCGATTCGCACCAATGCCGCCCACCCGAGCCGCCAGATGCACAATCATATCCACCGCCTTCCCCGACTGGCTCGTATCCGCCAAAAGCTGCCGAATCCCATCCAACTGCGTCAAATCATACACAGCCGAACGCGGCACCACAATCTCCGCCGCCCCTCGTTCTTGCAGCTTATCCACCACAAAAGAGCCTAGAAACCCGGCTCCTCCCGTCACAATCACCCGCTTATCCTGCCAAAAAGCCGCACGCTCCGGCCACACGTCTCTACTCATAACCATATTTCATCCCCATATAGTAGCGCCATCAAAACTTCACAATTCACAATTGATTATTCACAATTCACAATTTATATTCCTACCACCCGCCCCTTACACGCAATCCCCTTCAACGCATTCCGCGTATCCACAACCACTGGCGCATACGCCGCAATACACGGGTAATCAAAATCAACATGGTTCGTCACAATCACCACACAATCTGCCATCTCCAGCGCCGTCGGCGTCAATAGGATTGACTGCAAATCAAACCCCTCACCCTGCAAATCAGCCACATAAGGATCACAATACCGAACAGTTGCCCCGCGCTCCTGCAAAAGATGAATCACATCCAGCGCCGGGCTTTCGCGCACATCGCCCACATTCGGTTTATACGCCACCCCCAGCACCAAAATGCGGCTGCCATTGATCGCTTTCCGATCCGTGTTCAAGGCGTCTCCCACCTTGCTCACCACATACTCCGGCATCGACCCATTCACTTCACTCGCCAGCTCAATAAAGCGCGCCGTGTAATTCACAGTCTTCAACTTCCAACTGAGGTAATGCGGATCAATCGGGATACAGTGACCGCCCAACCCGGGGCCAGGCGTAAATGCCATAAACCCATACGGCTTCGTCGCGGCCGCCTCCACCACTTCCCACACATCCAACCCCAGCCGATCACACATAATTGCCACTTCATTCACCAGTCCGATATTCACAGCCCGGAACGTATTCTCCAGCAGTTTCACCATCTCCGCTGCGGCTGTGGACGAAACCGGCACCGGCTGCGCTACCACCGTGCCATATAGTGCCAGCGCCACCTCCACACAAGCCGGTGTCGTGCCGCCAATCACCTTCGGCGTGGTGCGAAAAGTAAAATCAGTGCGCCCCGGGTCAATCCGCTCCGGCGAAAAAGCCAGGAAGAAATCCTCGCCAACCACATCCCCATTCTGCTTCAAACGCGGCAAAATCAACTCATCCGTTGTCCCCGGATATGTCGTCGATTCCAAAATCACCAGCTTACCCACAGCACTGGCATTATCCATAGCCTCCACGATACTGTCTGTGGCACTAATAATATAGGAAACGTCAGGGTCTTTTGTCTTCCGCAGCGGCGTGGGCACACAAATAGAAATAGCATCCACCTCCCGCAAATCCCGGTAATCAACACTGGCTCGCAATCTGCCTTGTTCAATAAGCGGCTTCAAGGTCGTTGCCGCGACATCTTCCACGTAACTCTCCCCCCGATTCAGCGCTGCCACCTTCGTCTCATCCACGTCAATGCCAATAACCGTAAACCCTTCTTCGGCAAAGGCCACCGCCGCCGGCAGCCCCACGTATCCCATACCAATAATGCCAATCACAGCTTTTCGCTGCTCAAATTTTTGGATAAGTTGCTCTTTTTTGTTCATTGTTATCTCCCAGGCTCCGCCCTTCCGACATCGGAGGCAAAAATATTTTGGCTCTTTAGGCTCTGCCAGGGTTCGCGTCATTCTGAACGAAGTGAAGAATCCCGTACCTCTAGGATGCTTCGTTTCACTCAGCACGACGAGAGTAAAACCCCATGAATTCCAAAAAAACCAATACTTTTTAAGATGACAGTCATATTTGCAGCTTAAGAAAACAATCAGTTAACACTGTCATTCCCGCGCAGGCGGGAATCCACCCACTGGACTCTCACCTGCACGGAAGTGGCAAATTCATGACCCAATTTAATTTTTAAAGACTAATGATATGACTGTCTTCTATTGTTAACGCCAATAATTATTCTCGAGTGACCTTACAAGTCTCTCGACTGTCAAACCTGCGTAGACAGATAACCAGTTCAAGGTCTACGAACAAGTTGTCACGATTCGGCTGAGTGTGGCACGCCTACGCGCCACACGGTCGCACGTGGGCGTGCGACCTCCGCAGTTTCATAAGGTGCATGACAAGTCATGCGTATACACACCAGTTCGTGCATTCTTGCCCTTGCAGGAATGACCGGTACGGTTATATGCTCGTTAAGATTCCAATACAAAGGGATTTCACTACCAGCCCACACGATTATTAAGGGTAGTGATTGTGGCAAAAATAACCATAGTACTTTCGGAAAAAATCATTTAAGCTTGCGAATGGTGCGAGGGTCTAACTTTACTGGCTGCGGCTGGCTGCTCAAAAACGCCAACAGCACTTGCACGCGCTGGTTTCCTGGTAAATAGGCATCAAAAATCGCGTCGTACCCGGCAAAGGGGCCTTCGGTAATGCGCACGCGATCTCCCGTCTGGATTTCGGTCATATTCAGCCCGCCTGTTGCCTGGATTTTCTGTAATTGAGCTTTCAACTCAACGATAAGCGCTTCTTGCACAACGGCCGTTTCTCCCCCAACTTTCACCAAACCATGCGCACCCGGCAGCCACCGGTATGCATCCATGCCCTCTGTCACCAAATCAGCCCGCACAAACAAGTAACCAGGGAAATAAGCCCGTTCCTTCGCCGACCGGGGATTCACCGGCTTCACCTGTAAACTGGGGAAAAACACCTCCGCCTCCTGCGCCAGCAGCAGTCGATAGACAGACAGTTCCTTATGCGGTTTCACATGCAGCGCATACCAAAATTTAGTCATAAACCATTAACACAAAAACACAACACATTAAACATTATTTATCCGCAGGTTAACACAGATTAACGCGGATTTCAGGTTTTAATCGGCGAAATCTGCGCAATCTGCGGCTAAAATCTAATCTGGTTACAAAAAAGAAGTTGTCGTATTCGCATATCGCTTCTGTGTTAGAAACGAAATGAGCACGGCTACAAACAAATTCACAGCCGCCATTATCACCAATCCACCTTGCGCCTGACCTGACAAAGCAGTGGTATACAACTCCAAACCGGCAATCAACATCAACACACCCATGCCCGCCCGCAGCAGTTCATCAGCCGACGTGAACATACCCAGCAGACCAAACCCCACCAGCCCATACACTGCCAGAGCCAACGCGTTTGGCACGGTGGTCATAAATGAGAAGTCCTGGCGAGCCAGCAGCCATACAATGCCCAGCAAGACAAACGCCAACAGCCCGCGAACGGCCGTTACCGACACCTGCCTGTCACCAAACCGCATAGGCTTAACCCGGTCACGCCTGCCCCAATTCACCTGCTGTCCCGTCACCATCAAAATCAGGCACACAAACCAGCCGACCAACAGCTTCACCAGCGCCAACCGCGGATCTATCACATCCAAATACAACAGCATCAGGGCAAAGTATTGCACCGCCAGCCCCACCAACGCCAGCCGTACACTGGGGATCATCAAAATAAAAACGGCCGTTGCCAACACCATCAACGCCGCCACATTCCCACGTAAAAATCCAAAACTCTCAATCCAGGCAAACATCATCACCCAAAATTGTAGCCTTTCCCCCCCAACCCAGCAAAATTGACAATTAACCATTAACAATTGACAATTGATAATTGACAATTCACAATTAGCTTTTGAAATTTCCAGAGGCACACTACTTATAGGAAAACAAGAATGCACGCAAAACCTTTACTCGCCTTCTCCCTGGCATTAATCACGCTCTTCCTCGCTGCTTGCGGCAGTCCCACACCTTCCTTGCCCACCCAGGTTCCCCTGGCCCAACTGCCCACCACAACCGCCACCACCCTGCCTGCCACCCGCGACCTCACCGCCGAAGCACCCACCGCTCTGCCCACCGAGCCGCCGCCCACCCGTCCCCCTACCGCCACACCGACCCCCGTCACCTCCTGGGTCACCGTCACCAATCCGGATGAAGGGGCGGAACTTGTCATGGGCAGCGACGTCATCATTCGTGGCCTGGTCGAAAAAGAAGCTGAACACACCATCTGGCTTTCACTCGTCAGCGCCACCGGCCATCTGCTGGCTGAAGTGCAAGCCCGCGAAGGCGAAACAAGCTGGGAAGCTGGCTTCAACATCCCCCAATCTGTCAGCGGCACCGCCTTCCTCAATGCCACCGTGCGCAATGAAACGGGCGACAACCTCAGCGAAAACAGCACCCGTGTCAACCTCGTCTTAAACGCCGACACCACCGACCGCTTCCTTGTTTTTGCCCAACCAGAATTTGGGGAAACGGCCGTTTCCGAATTCAACATCCTCTTCTCCGGCCAGACCAAACTACCCGCTGGCAACCGTGTCACCATCGAAATCTGGGAAAATTGTCAGGAACCCGTTACCCAGCAAACCTTCATTCTCGGTCGCAGCCCCAACAGCTTCCCCTGGCAAGGCTTCGTCGTCGTCCCGCGAGATTTAGTAGGACGCGCCTGCGCCGTCGCCACCAGCGGCGAAATCGGCACAGAAACCTGGCGTGAAGCCCAAACCGTCATCGACGTACTGCCCCAGGACCACCCCGAAGCCAAAGGCGTCGCCCTCGGCTACCCGCCGCCCAACACCACCATCGCCGCTGGCGAAAGCCTCACCCTCTACGGCACTGCCTTGAACGTGCGTGAAGGCCCCGTCACCGTCAGCGTTTTGTTGGATAACGGCCGTATGATCGGCCAAAGCGCCACTACCACCGACTACTGGGGCTACTGGGAAACCGAAGTTACCCTGCCCATCGACGTTCTCGGCACAGCCGAAGTCACCATCACCGCCGGCGAACAAGGCGACGACAACTACGCCGAAACAGAAACCATCATCACCATCTCGGAGGCTCCCACACCCACGCCCATCCCCTTGCTGCCTACCTCCACGCCGAGTCAGTAAGCAGTGAACAGTGAACAGTGAACACTGTTCACTGCCTGACCCGTCCCATTGTCGAAAAATAACGATAACCGTACAATCGCATCAACATCCATTCGCTTCCCACTAGAAAATTTCGCGAATGGTAAAAAGGAGTAATTCCCATGGCAAAAGCAACCCCAATCACTGAAACCGTCCACACCCGCGCCCCCTATTGGCACGACATCCCCGACGAAAAATGGATGGATTGGCGCTGGCAAATGAGCAACCGCCTCAACAGCGTTGAAGAACTGGAACAAGTCATCAAATTAACCGACTCAGAGCGTGAAGCACTTGGCGCTACAGGTCTCTTCCGCGTTGACATCACCCCCTACTTCGCCAGCCTGATTGACCCTGATGACCCCAACTGCCCCGTGCGCAAACAAATCATTCCCACCGCCCGTGAAATGGTTCCCTTCGAGTCAATGAT
>JACSSI010000246.1 GCA_014879345.1 Anaerolineae bacterium
TGTCGTATTGGTAAACCACATATTTTTCTTACAAATCCGCATTCTAAAAGGGAAGCGTTGATATGGTAACAACTCCTGATGAACAACAGTTAAATAAGGATATTGATCGCCGGGCACGTAACGCATTTTACATTGGGTTACTCATTACAATTGTTTCTGGCTTGACTGTTATTGGCACATATGTGTTGCAAGCCACATCTGGCGAGAATTATTATGTATGGGTAACGGCCGTTGGTATTGTCGGTGGCGTTATCTCAATGATTTTAGCCCGGCTGAAAAAATCATTTGCTGCGGCAATGCTTCTTGTATCATCCATATTCATTATTGCTTTCCTCTACATCATTTTCGTGGATTCCATCGGCACCATGTTGACCATCATTATCACCATTGTGTCATTGGGCATTACAGTGCAACTAGTTCCATCTAATAAACTAAGCTCATCGATCATTATTGTTGTTTTAATTGGAGCCAGCTTGATGATGTTGGATCAATTTTGGCTCAGCCCTAGAAATGCACCACCTCCATTTTCCGAAAACATTATCGTTGTTGCTGGTATTATCACCATTCTGGTACTGGCTTTTGTTGTTATTCGTCAATATCCAACTTATTCCCTACGGGGCAAGCTGATAGGTGCAACGCTGGCCGTGGCGCTGCTTGCTGTGGCTGTGGTTGCATTTGGTGTAAACATTTTCACTACCCAGGCTATCACAACTGAAGTGGGTGATAACTTGAACACACTCACCGAATCACAAGCCCTGGTGATTGGTGAATACTTGACTGGAAAAGTAAATTCACTAGAAACGCTTGCGTCAAACAACATAATTATTCAAGCTGCACGTGCCAAGAATGAAAGCTACGATGATTCTGACGATCCGCCTAGCAGACAAATTGCTATTGCCTCTGGTCAGTGGGCCGGAACAACAGTAGAAGACGAAATTGTGAAAGCTGTCCTGGAAAACGATGCGGCAGCCGAACTCATTAGATTTCAACAATTATTTCCAGACAATGTACAACTTTTGGTAACAGATAAATATGGCGGTCAGATTGCCGCTACCCAGCGTACTAGAGATTATTTCAAGGGGGACGAGGCCTGGTGGCAAGAAACTTATATTGATGGTTTGGGCTCCGTATACATTGGCGAACCCATTTATGATTCAGCTAACCGCACCTATTCTATTACCATAGGCGTGCCTATTCATAGCAAAACAGAGAGTGGTTCAGGAGAAATTTCTGGTGTTGTGCAAGCAATTATATCTTTAGGCACCTTGCGTGATATTTTGCTTAATTCTCGGTTTGGGGAAACAGGTGTTCTTGAAATCTTCTTAGAAGGGGATCGCCACCTGGTTGTGGATGAAGAAGGGGAAATCACAATTATGAACAGTCCCCTTAATCAGGAAGCCATTGAATATGTAAAAAGCCCAGAGCAACTATTCATTATTACAGAGTTTGATGGGGCATCCCATTTTCTAAGTTCGGCAGTCATGAACACACTCACGAATGCACCGGCTGTCGACCACTTACAATGGCTCGTCATGTCTACACAACAATCAGATGAAATTTTGGCACCTGTAGATCAGCAACGGCGTATCAATACGATTCTTGGCATGATCGTCGTGATTTCTGCAGGTGCAGTGGCGGCAATCGTAGGTCAGCGCATCTCAAAGCCTATCAGCAATTTAACGAAGGTCGCCCAAGAGGTCACGGCTGGGAATCTCGATATTCAAGCGCCTATTGAAACACAAGATGAAATTGGTGTTTTGGCTAACTCGTTTAACGATATGACCAGTCAGCTACGGGACTCTATTTCAACGCTGGAACAGCGCGTGCAAAACAGAACGCAAGCGCTGGCGACGACGGTTGAAGTTGGCCGACAACTCTCTACGATTTTGGATGAAGACGAACTGATAACGGCCGTTGTCAATCAAGTCCGTGAATCTTTCAATTATTATCAGACGCAAATCTATCTGATGACTGATGATGGCAAGGCACTTGTTATGGCTGGTGCCACAGGACAAGCCGGGCAACAAATGCTGGCGAACAAACATGCGATCAAAGTGGGCAACGGTCTGGTTGGTCGTGCCGCCGAAATCAATCAAACCATGCTTGTATCCAACGTCTTGTTTGACAAGACCTGGTTGCCCAACCCCTTGTTACCTGACACAAAAGCAGAAACGGCCGTTCCCATTGCCATTGGTGACGAGATTTTAGGCGTTCTAGACGTGCAGCAAAACATCATCAACGGTCTGCAACAAGAAGACGCAGACCTCCTGCAATCTGTGGCAAACCAGGTAGCTGTTGCCCTTCGTAATGCTCGACTCTATAAAAGCACACAACAGCGAGCTCGAAACGAAGCCCTCCTGCGCAGCATCAACCAAAAAATTAGCAGCACCCCTGACATGGAAACAGCCATGAAAGTGGCTATCCGTGAATTAGGGCAAGCAACTGGCTCTTCAGCAACCAGCATTCGCCTGTCTACCAACAAATCGGAAAACGGACATCAAAGAGATATTAGTGAAAATGCGTGATGTAAACCAAGTAAGGTTATCTTACCTATTGAAATTAATAAACATACATAAAAAAGCTCGAAAATATTTACCAAGCGAAGGTGAATAGATTTACATAGGAGTAACAAATTAAACATGAAATCAAATAGTATCAAATTTTCTAAGTCTATAATCGTTTCTATCCTTTTCATTTTGTTTGGATTGTTATCGGTAGCTTGCAATGGGAACGATGAAGTTGTTGCAAACGAAACATTATCTGCAGCTTCTCAAATTACATTAACAGTTTCTGGTTCTGGCAGCACAATGTCCGTATTAGAAGGTCTAAAGGATGAATTTGAGGCAGCGATGCCCAACTACCAACTGGAGCTTTTGCAAGGAACTGGCAGCGGCGGTGGGGTAAAAGGCGTCGTTGACGGCGTTTTGGATGTGGCAGCTTTGTCCAGAACACTCAATGAAGAAGAAGCGGAGCAAGGATTAGAATTCATCGGCTTTGGCAAAGCCGCTACGGCCGTTTTCACCCATCCAGATGTGACTGTATCAGATTTATCTAGCGAACAAATGGCTGCTATCTTTACCGGCGATATTACAAATTGGTCTGCGGTTGGCGGACCAGATGAAACCATCATCCTCTTTGTTCGAGATGAGAACGATTCCTCAACCAGCGCCTTACGGGAAGAGGTCTTTGGAAACACGACCTTTGCAGAGTCGGCGCAAGTGATAACGAGTGCAACCGACATGCTCAATATTGTTGCCGGAACTGAGCATAGTGTAGGGTTTGGTACTTGGCCAGCAGCACGGGCAACAGATATCGACGTAACGGCCGTTGCGTTAGATGGGTTGACCCCCGCTGATGCTTCTTATCCAATAACAAATGAAATGGGGCTTGCCTTCTTCCCAGACCGCAAAACGGATGTGCAACCTTTCATTGATTGGCTGCTCGCAGAAGAAGGTCAGGTTGTATTGACTAGTTTTGATATGATCTTGGCCCCATAAAAATGGCGGATTGTTGATAGTTCCTAACGAACGATACTCAAACGACTCCTTATTCAAAGGGTAACACCTATGTCTAAAATATTCAGAAATATGAGCCTCTCTTCAAAACTGAATACGACCACTTTCACTACTCAAATGCTTTTATTAGTGATTTTGGTTGTCATTACAACCATTATGCTTTTCAGCATGACAGCCCGTATCGGGCAACAGCGTGTTTTTCAGGAAGCATATTTGCTGCAACAGCACTTCACTGAAAATGAACAACAAGTTATGGTAAATACAAAAAGAGTCGCTTTGATAAACGATCTCATCACTGCTGTTGCCCTGGGCGATGTTAAAAATATTAAAACCGCTTCTTTGATCGGTATTGGAACAGTAAACCTAGATAATATAAGCATAGTAGATGCAAACGGTGAGCGCCTCTTAACAAACAACATTACCGGTGGTGAAATTAATTCAGATGATGAAGATGATTTGTTTAAACTCGGTCTACTTGGAATAGAAAAAACCGGAGTGCTCATCGATAATGAATCAGGGGAATTTTTACTCTCAGCTGTGGTTCCCATTCGCGAATCATCAGGACAGATTATAGGTGCACTCCTGGCAAATCGCCGGGTAGATGAAGCGTTTCTCAATTCACTCAACTTTGACCGACAAGACATCAATATTGGCTTGGTTCACGACAATCAGCTGTTTGCCACAACTTACAGTCAGGGCGTGGATGGCGAGCCAGGAGATCCTGAAATTGGATTTATCGATTTTAACGATCTGCTAGAATCACCAGCTCTAAAACAGGCATTGGGCGGGCAAACAATCATAAATGAAGATCTACTTCCTGGTTTTCAAAACAATGCTCAATCTTTAGGCTATGTCCCGCTTGAAATTGGTGGAAAAGCAGAGGCAGTCTTGATCATTCAGAACAGAATTGATGAACTGCGCACTTTACAACGCCAGTTGATTATCACTCTGGTCGTTACGGTTCTAGGCTTATCTATCTTAGCTTGGTTAGTAAATACGTTGTTTTTACGCCGCCAAATTATTGGCCGTGTTGAACAACTTAACACAGCAGTAGAAGCTGTTAGCCTGGGGAATTTCGATACATCCTTGCCGCCAGATCAACCTGATGAAATTGGCCAATTGACTTACAACTTTGGTCAAATGACCGATCAACTGCAACACTCATTAAACTTGCTTAATGAACGCAACCATGCCATAACGACCAGTACGAACATTAGCCGGAGTTTATCTTCAATTCTTGATTCGGATATCCTGTTTCCCGAAGTGGTGAATCAGATCAAACAAGAACTAAACTATTATAACGTACTGATTTATATGTTTGATGAACAGCGTGAAGAAATGGTTTTGGTAGCTAGCACTGGGGAAGCAGGGCAAGCTTTATTGGATAGTAGGCACAAAATCACTCAAGGTAAAGGGCTTGTTGGTCGAGCATATGATACGAAAAGCACAATCCTAATATCAGATGTGGCAGAAGATGAAGGATGGTTGCCTAATCCCCTTCTGCCTGACACAAAGTCTGAAATTGCTGTACCTATAGTATTAAGTGATCAAGTATTGGGTGTTTTAGATGTGCAACAAAATGAAACCGGCAGTCTAACCGAGGTAGATGCTCAATTGTTAGAATTAGTAGCAAGTCAAGTTGCCATTGCTCTGAGAAACGCCCAGTTATTTGAAAACGCCCAAACAAGTGTCAGGCGCGAAGCGATTGCAAACTCAATTGGACAGAAATTACAAACCGCTGCCGATATTGAAAGTGTGTTGCAAATTGCAGCACAAGAGCTAGGCAAGGCACTCAAAACCCAACGCGCGACTGTGCAATTAGGCACCATGACCCGAGATGAAAATGGTCATCACTAAGCTTTCACATAATCTCCGGAGAAACGATTATGGCTACACTTGAAAACAATGCGGTTGAGCAAGAGAAATCCAAACAAGGTGTTGGTAAACGCTTGTGGGATTTCTTTACAAAACCGGCGAACACCATCACGGATCGTGCCGATAACCGTCAGGCGCGAGTCTTAGCCGCTTTCCTGCTCGTTTTTATTTTATTGACCGGCATTCGTGTGCTGGTGGGCATACTAAGCGGCAGTTATTTGGAAGAGCCAGAACCTTTCATCACGATTATTATCTTAGAAGGGTTTCTACTGCTTTCTTATGGCTTCAGCCGCACAAGCCATTATTCATGGGGATCAGGCATTGCGGTGGTAAGTACCATTATTATGGTATTGGTGACGATTGTTTTGCGGGATGATTACAGCGATACCCGTATCTTCCAGACGTTGATGTGGCTGATTCCAGCCTTGCTTTTGGGCAGTGCTTTCTTTTCTTGGCGTGGCACACTTGTTGTTTCTATGTTGACGTTGGTTTCTATTTTGATCATGCCTTTTGTTATTTCTGGCTTGGAAATGGAAACCGTTATCGCCGGGTTCTCTGTTTTGTTGGTGGTTTCAGTGTTACTGGTGGTAGTGGATCGTTTTCGGGATCAATTGGAATCAGACAGACGGGCAGAATTAAATGCGGCAAATCAGGAACTTGAACAGGCTAGTGTATTTTTAGAACAACGTATTGCAGAACGTACGCAAGCATTACAGTTGGCCGCAGAAATCAGCCGCGTTTTGGCACAAATTACAGACTTGGACAATCTACTGCAAGAATCTGTAGAAACGATTCGCGCGCAATTCAATTTTTATTATGTGCAGATTTATTTGGCAAATGTGGAAGCCAATTCACTTACATTACAAGCTGGTACAGGCAATATTGGGCAAGAGCTGGCACGCCGGGGGCATCGTCTGATTATTGGGCCAGGTTCAATTAATGGCACAGTCGCAGCTGAGAAACGTGCTGTGATTGTCTCTGACACAGCCACAAATCCATTGTTTAAGCCAAACGCTTTTCTACCACGTACTCGCTCAGAAATGGCTGTGCCTTTGATTATTGGCAACCGGGTTGTGGGTGTTCTTGACTTGCAAAGTGCGGAGCCAAATTCGCTTTCTACTGAAAATCTGCCTGCGTTCGAGGCATTGGCCGGTCAATTAGCTGTCGCTATTGAGAATGCCAAATTATTAGCTGAAGCTGCTGAAGCCAGAGCAGAAATTGAATCTTTCACACGGCGTATTACCCGGGAAGGTTGGTCTTCTTATTTGGACGCAGTAGATCATCCTCGTTTTATAGGCTTCTCTTATGATGCAAATACACTGGCACCCATGAATGAACCGCTTTCTCAAGATTTAGCGGAACGAAATGTGGCGCAAGTTCCCATTGATGTTGTGGGAGAGACGGTAGGCGCTATCCAGATTGAGGCAGATGAAGACTATATTTGGACAGCAGATGACCTGGATTTAATCCATACCATAGCCGTTCAGGTGGGGCAGCAAGTTGAGATGCTGCGCTCTCTTGATGAGGCGGCAAAATATCGTCGGGAAGCAGAACAAGCCTTACGCCGAGTGACCCATGAGGCATGGTTGACTTATGAAGAGTCTCCCCATCTGGCAGATGGTTT
>JACSSI010000247.1 GCA_014879345.1 Anaerolineae bacterium
AACCTATGATGCCAAAGACCCGGAAGCCAAGTTCCCCCCGATACGGGATATCCGTCCCCCAAAGAGCGCACCCAACGTCCTGATCATCCTGCTGGACGATGTTGGGTTTGGCGCCAGCAGCGCTTTCGGCGGCCCCGTTAACACCCCCACAGCCGAGCGGCTGGCAAATGATGGCTTAAAACTCAATCGCTTCCACACCACCGCCCTGTGTGCGCCCACACGCCAGGCGCTGCTGACTGGACGCAATCACCATTCCGTAAACATGGGCGGCATCACCGAGATGGCGACCTCAGCACCTGGCTATACCTCGGTGCTGCCAAAGGACAAGGCGCCGCTCGCCATGACACTCAAGCTCAACGGATATTCCACGGCACAATTCGGCAAATGCCACGAAGTGCCCCCCTGGCAGGCCAGCCCGCTAGGGCCTTTTGATGCCTGGCCTACTGGCGGCGGCGGGTTCGAATATTTCTACGGTTTCATCGGTGGCGAGGCTGACCAGTATTATCCAGGCATTTACGAAGGAACAACGGCGCTAGAACCAGATAAAACGCCCGAGGAAGGCTATCATTTCACCGAGGATATGACCAACAAAGCAATGAATTGGGTGCGCCAACAAAAAGCGCTCATGGCCGATAAACCCTTCTTCATGTATTACGCGCCGGGAGCCACCCATGCCCCACACCATGTGCCCAAGCCATGGGCCGACAAATACAAGGGCAAATTCGACGGCGGTTGGGACACGCTGCGTGAAGAAACGTTCGCCCGCCAGAAGAAGCTGGGCGTGATCCCCGCCGACGCAGTGCTCACCAAACGGCCGGACGAAATCCCTGCCTACGATGACATGCCCGAAGAACTCAAACCTATTCTTGTCCGCGAGATGGAGACCTATGCCGGGTTCCTGGAGCATACAGACCACCAAATCGGTCGGCTGATCAATACCCTGGAAGACCTGGGAATCCTGGACGATACGTTGATCTACTACATCATTGGCGATAATGGCGCTTCCGCTGAAGGAACGCCGAACGGCTGCTTCAACGAGATTGCCGTACTCAACGGCATGGGCACCATCGAGACCCCTGAATTCCTGATGAGCAAGATCGACGATTTTGGCGGGCCGGAAGCCTCTAATCATTACGCAGTAGGCTGGGCGCACGCCATGGATACACCCTATCAATGGACAAAGCAAGTCGCTTCACATTGGGGCGGCACTCGCAACGGTACCATCATACACTGGCCGAAGGGCATTCAGGCGAAAGGTGAGATTCGAACCCAGTTTGCCCACGTGATCGATGTTGCCCCGACGATTCTGGAGGCTGCGGGAATTCCTGCACCGACTATCGTTAACAGCATCCAGCAAGCTCCGTTCGAAGGCGTAAGCATGTTGTATGCCTTCAACGATCCCAAGGCGGCTGAACGGCATCAGACCCAATATTTTGAGATGTTCTGCAACCGCGGCATCTATCACAAGGGCTGGACGGCGGTGACCCGTCACAATGTGCCCTGGATCGGCGCTTATGATCGTGCCTTTGATGAAGATGTCTGGGAATTGTACGATACGAACACAGACTGGACGCAGTCGCAGGATCTGGCAAAGGAAAATCCGAAGAAGCTCGCCGAATTGCAGCGGCTGTTTTTGATCGAAGCGACCAAGTACAATGTTCTCCCGCTCGACGACCGATCGTTTGAGCGCTTCAATGCGGATATTGCTGGCCGACCGCAGTTGATCAAGGGGAAGTCGCAAATGTTGTTTGGCGGCATGTCTCGGCTGCCTGAACATGCTGTGCTTCAGATGCATAATAAATCATATGCGGTGACGGCTGAGATTGAGGTACCTGAGTCTGGCGCTAACGGGGTCATCGCTGCCATGGGTGCTGGCATCGGTGGCTGGAGCCTGTATGCCAAAGACGGGAAGCTGAAACACTGCTATAATTTCTTCGGTATCAACCACTACTTTGCGGAGAGTCAGCAGGCGATCCCCGCCGGTAAGCATCAGGTGCGCATGGAGTTCACCTATGATGGCGGTGGCCTGGCTAAGGGAGGCAGCGTCTCCTTGTATGTAGATGGACAGAAAGACGGCGAGGGCCGCGTGGACATGACGGTGCCGATGATTTTCGGTACCGATACCTGTGATGTGGGTCGGGACGCTGGTTCACCGGTCTCGCCGGATTACAATTCAAAAAACAGCGCGTTCAGCGGTACTGTTAATTGGGTACAGCTTGACATTGATGAAAATGCCGAGGATTTGGATCACCTGATCACACCGGAAGAGCGCTACAAGGTTGCGATGGCACGGCAGTAATTGTAATGGTAAGCGTTTTTAGGCGCGTTGGCTGTACAGTTGATGGTCGATGAGTTAACTGAATTGGGAATGATAACGGCCGTTTTGCTCATTAATTAGTAACTGCTCAGACTTTTGAAGTTTTTATCTCTGGAAATTTCGTTTTTTTGCGTCTAAAACTTCAAAAGTCTCCAAAGGAACTGAACGCTTACATTAATTGACGAATCAGGAGAATTAAATGTCAGATAATACAATAAACTTAATTCTTGCAGTATTTGAGGGTAAAGATAGTGCAGAAGCAGTCATTGAGAAACTGCCCAAACGAAACCGAAATACGGTTTCCGCAGTTGTGATGAAAAAAGATGAACAAGAACACGTTTCCTTCAAAGATATGGGTCGCACACCAACACGAGGCACCGTAAATGGCATCATTCTAGGTGGCGTCGTCGCCGTTTTGACTGGTGGGACGGGGTTGGCATTAGGCGCCATAGGTGGTGTCATCGGGCATCATTCTGCGTCAAAGAAACAAGCCGTTAACGTGATGCCAGATCAATTGAATAGAGTGGCAGGTTCTTTAGGCCCAAACTCCTCCGCGATCATTGCCGTCGTTAAAGGCGAGCCAAAAGCTGAAACCGTCACGATTATCAAAGAGGCGGGAGGGGCGTTGTTTGAGGCAGTAGTCCCGCAAGATGCGTCCAGGGAATTAGATGAACAAGCAGACGAAGCCTATGCCACGCTGTTAGCTGCCCTGGCAGAAAGAACAGGGGGAGAAGCAAAATTAGGCGTTCCCTACCAAAAAATCCACGTCATCATCAACCCCGTTTCGGGTAAAGATCAACCCATCCTCAACGCACTCAACGACGTCTTCCATCAATATGGCATCACCTGGGACATCAGCATCACCAAGAAGTATGGTGACGCCGCCAAATTTGCCCGGCAAGCGGCCGAAGCTGGCTGTGATCTGGTTGCTGGCTACGGCGGTGACGGTACTCAGCACGAAGTTGCCAACGGCCTGATAGGAACTGGCGTCATGATGGGCGTGCTGCCCGGCGGCACAGGCAACGGCTTTGGCACAGAGCTAGGGATTCCCGATGAATTACGGGCAGCCGTGGAACTGCTTTGCAAAAGCTACAATAAACGCAAAATCGACATTGTGAAGTTAGACGGCTGGTCAGAGGATTACTTTGTGCAGCGTCTCTTCACCGGCATTGAACCGGAAGAGCAAACCAGCCGCGAAGACAAAAATAAATATGGCACTCTGGCGTATCTGGGGCGTGATATCAAACGGCTTCGTGAAGTGAAAGATATTCCCTACACCTTGAAAATTGATGGTGAAACCATCGAGGTGATGGGGCATAAATGTTACGTGGTGAACTCAGCCAAAGCAGGTACAGGTCTCTCTATCAGCGAAACCTTCAAGGTCGATGATGGGTATCTCGATGTGTTTATGCTCAGCCGGGATAAGAAAAGCACCAATGCCGCGCTGAACCGCTTTTTTAATCTAGAGAATGAAAAGGCTGGCATGTTTTACTGGCGCGGACAGAAAATTGAAATCGACGCGGAACCTGACCAACCCGTATGGACAGATGGTGAATATACCGGCCGTACTCCTGTTTCTATGGAAGTGGTTCCAGGCGGCCTGACTGTAGCTGTGCCTTAACTTGTTTTTCGTATCTCAAAATCCCCGGCATTTGTCCAAATTAGAAAAAAGGATGAGTGCCGGGGGTTCTGTGTATGAGACTACAAAAGTCTCCTCAAATTTAATGCCTATTAGTATTGGTAAGACTTTTGTAGTCTGCTTTGTTACACAAAAACTAACCGCACCCTCTATAAATCTAGTCGTTGCCACACGCCCCTGCTGTATGCTATCCTAACCACCAGTCTCACCAAGAATAAACACCAAAAACATACTGTTTTTTATGACTGATTCAAACCAGACACCTGCATTGCCTGAATGGCCCGCCCGTTTGCGAGATATGCTCGTTGAGTATTTCAGCCTGGATGATTTGGCTTCTTTGTGCCTGGATGTCGATGTTGATTTTGAGGAATTGGGGGAAGGGGCAAAATCACGACGGGTGGTGAGGTTGATCACGTTGATGGCTGATAACGGCCGTTTACCCCTCCTCCTTGACCGCTGCACCCAACTACGCTCCAATCTGGATTGGACAACCGTGCGTGAACAGGCAGAAGCAGCTCCCGAACTCTTCCACCTTAGCGACAGCACCGACGACCAGATACTCACCCTCCTGCACCAAATCGCCGAACAAACCCTCGTCACCGACAGCGACGCTAAAAGCATCGAAAGCCAGCCAGCCGAGCCAGGTGACGCGCCTTACCTGGGTTTGCAATATTTCACCGAAGCCGATGCCGACCATTTTTTTGGCCGAGAACTGCTCACCGCGCAGGTCATCAAGCGGCTGTATGACGAACGCTTCCTGGCGGTGATTGGCGCATCGGGCAGCGGCAAGTCATCCCTGGTGCGGGCAGGCGTTGTGCCTGCCTTGCGCCGCGCCGAACCTTTGGCTGATGGCAGCCCGCTGCCTGCCAACAGCAGCCAATGGCTAATGCGCCTGATGACGCCTACCGCCCACCCTCTGGACGCTTTGGCGGCCGTTCTCACCCAAGACAGCGAGTCGGTAACGGCCGTTATCGACATGCAGTCCGCCCTCAGCCAAAACAACAGAGCCCTCACCCTGGCTGCCCAACAACGCCTGGCAAAACAAAACAGCCCGCGCCTGCTGCTCGTCATCGACCAATTCGAGGAAATCTTCACCCTCTGCCGCCAGCCCGACGAACGAAAAGCGTTTATTGATAATCTGGTAACGGCCGTTAACCCCGAAGACAACCAACCCATCACCATCCTCATCACCCTCCGTGCCGACTTCTACGCCCAATGCGCCCAGGACGATAACCTGCGCCGCCTCGTCTCCCAGCAGCAAGAATACATCGGCGCCATGAGCCGCGAAGAACTCGCCCGCGCCATCGTCCAGCCCGCCGCCCTGGGCAACTGGCGCATCCAGGAAGGACTCGTCGAGCAAATGCTGGACGACGTCGGCGACGAACCGGGCGCCCTGCCCCTGCTCTCCCACGCCCTGCTAGAAACCTGGGTGCGACGGCGCGGCCGCACTATGACCCTCTCCGGCTACCGCGAAAGCGGCGGCGTGCGCGGCGCCATCGCCCAAACCGCAGAAACCATCTTCCAGCAGCGCCTCACACCCGAGCAGCAGCCCATCGCCCGCATGATTTTTGTGCGCCTCACCGAATTAGGCGAAAGCGTCGATGGCGAAACGCCCGATACCCGCCGTCGTGCCGCCTTCAGCGAACTCATCACCCGCACCACCGACCCCGACATGCTCAACGCTGTCCTCGACATCCTCACCCAATCCCGCCTCGTCACCACCGACTTACTGCCGCCCGACGAAACCAAAGTGGTCGAAGTCTCCCACGAGGCGCTCATCCGCGAATGGCCCACCCTGCGCCACTGGCTCGACGAAGACCGCGAAAGCCTCATTCGCCAACGCCAACTCACGGATGATGTCAACGACTGGCTCAAGCTCGACCGGGATGCCGGTGCGCTTTACCGAGGCGTACGCCTCCAGCAGATGCAGACATGGGCGCACTCCTTCCCCGAACCCCTCAGCGCCGAAGAACAGGCTTTTCTGGATGCCAGTCAAACGGCCGTTCAGGCAGAAGCAGAACGGGAAGCGCGGCTGACCCGGTCACAGCGCACCCAACGCATCATGTTGGGCGTGGTGGCACTGCTGGTTGTGCTGTTCATCGGGGGTCTCATCTATATTTTTGCCAACCCAGGCCGCACTGCCAACCAACTAGAAACCATGGTCACCCCCACCATCTGCGTGCCGCAAACGATGCCCGGCGATTTTAACGTGGCGATAGCTGAATTTGTGGTGCTAGATGAGACGGGCAACATCGACACCACAAATCGATCCGGGCAGCAGTTAACCGGCCGCGTGCAAAAGCATCTACAAACCACCTTCGCCGACGAGGACAGCATTGCAGTCTGGGCAGACGGCGACGAGTTAATGACGCAATTTTGCACCGTCATCGGCGTCGTTGGTGATGATCTGGCAGGTGTTACTGCCCCAGCGACTATAGCCGAGCAGATCAAAGCAGACGTGGTCATCTACGGCACACTTAGCCCGGTCAATCAACAAGGAGCATTACAGCTAAAATTCTACGTAGCACCCCAACTGGGTATGGACGTCAGCAATATGGTCGGCACTTATACGTTTGAAAAGCCCATACCTGTATTTGACATTGAAGACCCCGGCAGCGAAGTAGATATTTTGTTAGGATCCCAGGCAGAAGCCTTGGCCCGCACCGCCCGCGGCTTTACCCAAGAGACGCTTGGTCTGCAAGCAGAAGCGTTGGCTGACTTTGAACAGGCAGCGGCTGCCGCCCCAGAATCCAGTTTTACTCACTTTTTTGTGGGCCAGGAAAACTTGTTCCTGGCCGAAGCTACAGAGGGAGATGAGTCCCTGGCATTCCAGGCAGCCGCTGAAGCGGCGTTCAACCAGGCGTCTGGCAACGCCCGCGCCCAAATCGGCCTGGGCAGCCTTCATCTGCTCCGGGCGCAGCGACAGTTAACCGAAATTTTGAACGGTAGTTTAGAGGGTGAAGACAGGCTGGCGGCTCTGGACGCCAACGCTGCGGAGGCTGAACAAGCGCTGGCATTATACACGGCCGTTAT
>JACSSI010000248.1 GCA_014879345.1 Anaerolineae bacterium
AGTGCTTTGGGTGTGCTGCCGCCGGAGAGTGCTGTGAGAAAACGGCCGTTTTCTACCACAGATTCTTTTGCCACAGAAACAAATAACTCAGCAGCTCTCGTGATTAAATCAGCATGGTTGCGAAAAACTTCAACAGTTGGTTGCGTCATGTTTTATTGGGAAGGAACCCGATTTCTTTAAGAATTCGGGTTCCTTTGTAGTCGATTAATGTTCAAAGCCGTAATAGGCGGCTCCGTACAATGCAGTTTTGGGATTGCGGATAACGTGCACAGGCATCTGGCGCATTAAGTTAGCAAAACGCCCCTTGCTGCTGAACGTATCCATAAATCGGGGCTTTTGCAATTCAGAAAGCATACGCGGCGGAATACCGCCACCCAAATAGACACCACCTGTTGACAGAACTTTTAGCGCCATATTGCTCGCTTCATCTGCCAAAATGTCTAGAAACAGTTCTAAAGTGGCTACACAAATAGGTGTTTTATGGTTGATGGCCGCCTCGACGATGATTGGCGTGGGGTCGATGGCTTCTGCCAATTCTTTTTGCAGCCATTCTGGTTCAGGAAAACGGCCGTGGTGTTTGGCGCAGGCATAAATATTAGGGATGCCACTGCCAGAACAAACCCGTTCCACGCTGACATGTTGAAATTTTTCTAACATAAAAACGAGTAAATCAACCTGGTCGGGGTTTGTGGGGCCAAAAGACACATGTCCCCCTTCAGAGGGGTGAGCCTGGTATTTGTCGCCATCCCACACCAGAAATGCTTCGCCCAAGCCTGTGCCGGGAGCGATGACAGCAATGGCACCTTCTGGTTCCACTGTACCTTCGTTTAGTGTAACCAGGTCTTCGCTGGTTAGATGTGGCACGGCGCTGGCGATGGCCTCTAAATCGTTTAGCAGATGGACTTGGGGGAAATCAAACGCTTTTTGGATGGCTTCCTGGTCGATGATCCAGGGTAAATTGGTGATGTGTGCAATGCCTTTCACGACTGGGCCGGCCACGCCAAAGCTGGCACTGGTAATCGCTTTTGGATTTTCTTGCATAAATTCATAAATAACAGCTTCCAGGGAATCGTAGTTTCGATTTTGGAATGTTTTTTCGACAACGGGCTGTAATGTGTCTGAATCGGTGGAAAATAGGGCAACGGCCGTTTTCGTGCCTCCGATATCTCCTGCTAATAACATATGCTTTTCATTCCTTTTTGCGCTGTGGGGTGGTCTCAAACAAAAAACCCCGATTGCCTAAATTATACAAACAAACCTGGCAATCAAGGTATTGGAAATCTTTAACAAAAACGCAGGGTTTTATTCGACTGTTACGCCACGCCAGAAGGCAACATGGTCTTTAATGTTGGCTGCGGCTGATTTGGGGTCGGCATAATACCAGGCAGCGCCTGGATTTATCTGATCATCGACAACGACATCATAATAGCTGGCAACTCCTTTCCAGGAGCAAACAGTTGTTGTTTTACTTTCACGGAAGTACTCTTTTTTGATGGTGTCAGGTGGAAAATAGTGATTACCTTCGACCCGTTCTGTATGGTCGCTTTCGGCGATAATGATACCGTTCCAGATTGCTTTGGTCATGATAAGTCTCCCAATAAGGTTTGTATTAACGGCTTTTTTTAGTTGGCTGTTTCCATTGCTGGTGGCTCGGATTGGATGATGTTTAGTAAAGTGGTGTACACATCGTGGCAGTTAGGACACTTGTCTAAATGCCGCTTGACATAAGGCATTAGGACTACTGCATCTTCGTCATCAGCTATCAATTCTACATACTCGTCTAGCAGGGCAAATGCCTCTTCACAGGAATACATGCCTTCATAGGTATGGTTTAGCATTTCCATGAGGTTTTTGACAATAGTGGCGTTTAGGGCGGTGCTGTTGTCAGGCTCATGTTCCCGATTTTCTATTGGTTCGGGGTTATTGGGTGCAGAAGAGACCATGTTTTGTTCTTGTGTTTTTGTTTTGTGCTGCTGTAGGAGCTGCCGTAGCTGTTTAAGTAAATTTGTCATGGTTTGGTTTTTTGACGAACTGTGTTGCAGACTTCTTACTTTTTCCCTTATTCAAAAACAGATAAAACATCTGCGGTGGTTAGGCCATCGCTTTCAAGTTCATTTTTTAAGCGAAGACGGGCATCATGCAGCAGTTTATAGACTGCGTTGGGTTTCATATCCATAATTTCTGCTACTTCGTTGGTGGATTTGCCTTGAATAACGGCCGTTTCCAAAACCAGTCGCTGCTTATCTGTTAACGTTTCATCTATGATGCGCTGGACGTGAGCCAGCATTTCAGCCTGTTCCGTCGCTTTTTCGGGCTGGGGCGCGTTGTCTGCAATAAATGAGGGCGTGTAATCCCCTTTATCTGTGGTCAACATGCCGTCTAGCGAATTGTCTTGCCAGCGCTTTCGGCGTAATTCTGTTAAGGCTACCGACACTGCAATTTTATGTGCCCAAGTGGTGAACTGGCTTCGTCCGGCAAACGTGTCCAATTTATCCAGAATTTTTAACGTGGACTCTTGTACGAAATCTTCCGCCTGTGTGTCAAATTCGGGTGCGTTGGTGTTTATTTGGCCCAGAAGTCCCCGTTTTAAACCGCTGAGTAAGAGTTGGCGCAAATCAGCCAGGGCTAACTCTCTTGCTGATCCGGGCTGTGCTAATTCGGTTAGCCATTGATCGTTTGTGCGTTTTGCCACAAATTACCTCTGTGTTGGTGTATCAGTTTTCTTCGACGTTTTTTTATCCTGGATGGTATTGTAGAACATCATCAGGAAATGATCACCTTCAATGAAATCGTTGGTTGATTGTATGTTAATGCTCATCGTTATCTAAGCTGGTTATATTATTATTAGTGGAATCAGTTCAGCCGTATGCGTACTTTTGGCAAGTTTATTACTCGAGTAATTAACAGGTTATTTGAGAGAATGATAGTAAGGTTATGTAAATAAAATAGTTTTGTGATTTACTGTATAGAAAGTTGTGAAAGCTATGAATGGTTAATTTGTAATCTTCCACGATTTCTTAAAATAGAGGGAAAACATGACTTATTTTAATAAAAACGACGAGATATTGCTTTACAGTGCAAAATGGTGTCCAGATTGTCATCGAACGAAATTCTTTTTTGATGAATATGGCATTTCTTACAAAGAAATTGATGTCGATGAAGATGAAGCGGGATTGGCGTTAGTTAAAAAAGTTAATCAGGGATATCGCATGGTACCAACTGTAATTTTCCCGGACGGCACAATTTTTGTAGAACCACCAAATTCTGCGGTAGCTAACAAACTGGGTTTGGTTTTGGAACGTTAAGGGGGGGTGTTTTCTAAATGAATTGAGAAAAATGCCGACATCAACATGGTGTCGGCGTTTTTTTTATGCAACTTCAGCATTAAAGCGGTAGCCAGTGCCGCGTTCGGCTATGATGTAGGTGGGTTCGTTTGGATTTTCTTCGATTTTTCGGCGCAGCCGGTGGATGTGAACATGCAGCCGATCTTCTTGGGCGTCTTGCAGAGGCCAAATACGGTTGAGTAAGAAATCAGTGGTGACGATGCGACCTGCATTGCGTACCAGGATGAAGAGAAGTTTCGCTTCTGTGGGGGTGAGGGAGACGGATTTGCCATTGATGATAGCTTCTCGGTTGGGGAAGTTGATCAGCAAGCGCTCATCAATGTGGGTAGTGGCGTCCAGGGTGTAGGCATAATCGCCCATCCGGCGCAATACACGATTGACACGGGCTACCAGTTCGCTGGGGTTAAATGGTTTGATGATGTAGTCTTCGGCGTATTGTTCCAAGCCTTCGATGATGGTTTCTTCGTTGTTAACGGCCGTTAGCATGATGATGGGCAAATCGCTAAATTCGCGCACCTGACGGCAGAATTCAAAGCCACTCATCACTGGCATATGCAGGTCAACGACGGCCAGATGAGGAATACCGTGGCGGTTGATATTGTTGAGTGCATCTTTGCCAGAAACGGCCGTTGTCACCTGATAACCTGCCTGCTCCAAAGTATGCTGCACAATACGCAACGTAAAAGAATTGTCGTCAACGGCCAGAATTTTTCGGGTTTCGGTTGGGGCATCTAGCATATAAGAACCTCAGATTTAGTAGAAAGTTAATTGGTTAATTGTAGAAATAAACATAGACAACTTTAACTGCGTCTATTTATCATAATTATTGCTAACAAAAAGAAACTATTTAAACCTAGTATACAGAAGGCTACCCCTAATTCACAAATTCTTGATAGTCAGGTTTCCTTTAATGTTGAAAACTGAGAGTTGTAAGCCTTACCTTGCCCAGCTTTTACACCCTAAAACCCTTCTGAAAAGCCATTGATTTAGTTGGAGCTTTTGCCCTTGTGAAAAGCATGTGTTATAAATGGGACAGATTTCACAATCTCCCATTTTACAGAGAGGAACAGGAGGATCATCAGTGTCGCAAGAATGGCAATTCATCGCTATTTTCATTGTGTTGTCGCCAATTTTCCCGGCAGCACCTGTCATTCTGAACCACCTGCTTGGTCCCAGGAAACCCAATCCGATAAAGCAACAAACATATGAGTGCGGTATCGAAACAGTCGGTGATTCCTGGGTGCAGTTCAAGGTTCAATATTACATCTACGCTTTAGTGTTCGTAATTTTTGACATTGAAGCCGTATTCCTCTTTCCCATCGCATCTGCTTACGATCAATTAGGCTTGTTTGCCATCATCGAGACAGTTATCTTTGTTGTCTTACTTGCCATGGGATTAGCCTATGCGTGGGGTAGAGGCGCCCTAGAGTGGATTTAAATTAAACAGTGGTTCGTTTTAATTATTAAACGACATCTTCCTGCCACCGGGTTGACCGGTGTGGAGTATCGCTTATGAGCTTCAATATTGTAGAATTTCTAAAAAGTTTGGTAGGCCTCAACGTATCTGAGTATCTAAAAACGGTTGTAGGTGATCAGGCTTGGGTGAACTTCGTCTCTGACGTGTTAGGCGTTGTCATCATTTCTACCTTTTGCTTGTTGATTGTAATTTTTCTGATTTGGCTGGAACGGAAGGTAATCGCCCGTATGCAGGATCGTATTGGCCCAAACCGGGTCGGTGGGCGTTATGGCCTTCTGCAGACGGTAGCTGATGTTATCAAACTGCTTATCAAGGAAGACATCACACCGGCAGGTGCCGACAAGGTTGCTTATTGGCTGGCTCCTTTCCTGACTGTAATAGCGGCGTTGCTAATTTGGGCGGTTATGCCGTTTGCCCCCGGTGTGATAGGTGTAGACCTGGATATCGGGGTTTTTTATGTCTTGGCTATTAGCTCTGCTTCTGTGGTGGCGTTGCTCCTGGCAGGTTGGGGTTCTAATAACAAATACGCACTTTTGGGTGCATTCCGTTCTGTGGCTCAATTGGTAAGTTATGAAGTGCCTATGATTTTGGCACTGTTGGTTCCGATTTTGTTGGCACGCTCCATGTCTACGGTTGATATTGTAAGAGCGCAGACGGTGCCATTTATTTTTGTGGTGCCATTGGCGGCCGTTATTTTTCTGATTTCGGCGTTGGCTGAGACAGGGCGTACCCCGTTTGACTTATTGGAAGCGGAATCTGAGATTGTTTCCGGGTTTCATGTAGAATACGGTGGTATGAAATTCGGCATGTTTTTCCTGGCAGAATTTGTAAACACGTTATTTATGTCTGGTTTTTTTGCTACGATGTTTTTAGGGGGATATCGGTTTTTTGGTCTGGAAAATCTGGTTGTTGGCGGTGATTGGGCGATTGGACGGTTATTGAGTCTTGTTGTTTTCTTTGTCAAAATGTTTGCCGTCTATTTTGTGTTTATTTGGATTCGAGGAACATGGCCCCGGGTTCGTGTAGACCAGATTCTTAATTTCAACTGGAAATTCTTGGTACCTCTCTCGTTGGCTTTGATTTTGACGATTGCAGTTTTAGACAAGGTGATTCCGGCTGATGCTGGTATTTATGCGCGGTCTAGTATCTTACTTCTTGCCAATTTGCTGCTTGCCATGATTGCTATCGAGATTATGCGTACAGTGGCTCGTCGCAAACGGAAGGGGTCTTCTGTCGATGCTGTATTGGATGTAAATGAAGTAGAGCATCATACTCATGATGCGCATCATGAGGTTGCAGCGGCGCACTAATGCCTGCAAAACTTTCTAGGGAGTTTTCAGTAAATGACGACTGATCAAGTTATTTTTATCATTTTAAGTGTCTTTACTTTAGGCACGGCTCTGCTTGTGGTGACGTTGCGGAATTTGTTCCACGCTGCATTGGCTTTGATGGCGACCTTTTTAGGGGTAGCTGGCTTATATGTGATGTTGGATGCAGGTTTTTTGGCTGCGGCACAGTTGCTGGTCTATATCGGCGCGATTTCTATTTTGCTCATTTTTGCGATTATGATGACGCGGCGGTTAATGAACACTACTGAGTCGGCGTTTAATTCACAAGGAGGAGCGTCATTGGTAACGGCCGTTATCGGTTTCCTTGTAATCGCTTGGGCTGTATCACAGTTCAGCCGGGTCTTGCCTCAGGTTGTACAAAAGCAAGTGGATATGAAACCCATGAGTCCTGATGTCATCCCATATATTCAAAGCTCAGTCGCTGCCATGGGACAAGCATTTGTAGACCCTAACGGATTTGTGCTGCCCTTTGAAATCGCCTCTGTCTTACTGTTAGCTGGTTTGATTGGCGCCATCATCGTCGCTTGGCCTAAAGCGGAGGATGAAGAATCATGATTCCTCTATCTTGGTATTTAATTGTAGCAGCGCTCTTGTTTTCTATCGGCCTTTTCGGCGTCATGTCGCGGCGTAATGCTGTTGCCATATTGATGTCTGTCGAATTGATGCTCAACGCCGTCAACATCAACCTTATCGCATTTTGGCGTTATCTTTGGTACGAAAATGTGGATGGTTTAGTATGGGCTGTGTTTGTCTTAACCGTAGCAGCGGCTGAAGCGGCCGTTGGTTTAGCTTTAATTATTTCCGTATATCGC